>JAEUQL010000668.1 GCA_016789295.1 Blastocatellia bacterium
GTAAACATTTCAAACCTGTATCTGTACTTGAATTACCCGTCGAGATTTGTACATTCAATGTATATTGACCATGTTCGTAAAGATTGACTGTTTCTAAACATGAGGAAGTATTACTGTATTCAATTCGAATACGATAGGTATATTCAGTTTCAAATTTGAACTTTCTATCTTCAAAAACTGTTATGGTTACAGGAGTTGGAGAGAGAAGTTCTTCAGCTTGGTTTTTGGTTTTTCTGTATATGTTGTAGCCACTCACATTTGCAGGTGTCAGATCTATATTTTCAGCAGGAACTTTCCAACTGAGTTTAATTGTTGTCTGACTAACTTCTACGTTCAACTCTTCAGGAGCTTTGGCAACAGTTGTGATAGGCTCAGCAAAAGCATAGCTCGAAAGAGGAAGTGATACACCAGTAAATTGAACATAACGAACAGCATATCTGTAGCGTTTACTGCTGTCGATATTTTCTGGATCTAAAATATCGACAAAACGAACTGTTTTACCTTCTATTTCTGAGATATCTTTAACCGAAAGAGAACCTATTATTTGGGCATTATCTATAAAAGACTCTTCAGTTAATCGCTTTGGATCGGTAGCTGATTCTTCCCGTCGTAGTATCTCTGCTCTAACTATTTTTGATCTTTCAAGAGAGATTTGTGTTGGTTTTGGCCAAGTTATTATCAACTCACTACCACGTTGCATTGCCAGTACCGATTCTGGAACAAGTGTACTATATCTGATAGGAGGGAGAGGATCTCCTACACGACCACAACCCAAGACTGCTAGCTGAAGAAACAATAGAACTAACAAACAACTACAACTAGTTAATGAACTTTTACAGTATGTACCTACTAAGGTCTTCATTTTGCACAATACCTGAAAGCATTTTTTTAACATATGACTGATCTATTACCTGTTTCTTTTCTGGTAAGTCTGATCCTTCAAAAGATATCTCATCTAGCAATTTTTCCATAACTGTATGAAGACGACGTGCTCCAATATTTTCAGTTGATTGGTTTACTGAGTATGCAATATCTGCAAGTGCTTCAATCGCATCTAGGCTAAACTCCAATGTTATACCTTCGGTCTCCATCAACGCCGTGTATTGGCGAATCAAAGAGTTTTTTGGTTCTGTGAGGATTCTCTTAAAATCATCTTTAGTCAAAGGATCGAGTGTAACTCGGATAGGAAACCTACCTTGAAGCTCTGGTATCAGATCTGACGGTTTAGAGACATGAAATGCACCTGCAGCAATAAAGAGTATGTGATCGGTCTTTACCATTCCATATTTTGTGTTGACTGTAGTCCCTTCTATTATTGGGAGTAGATCACGCTGTACACCTTCGCGTGATACATCAGGGCCGTGTCCACCTTCTCGTCCTGCTATCTTGTCGATCTCATCAAGAAAGACTATCCCTGAATTTTCAACCCGTTCAATGGCAAGGCGTGAAACTTGATCCATATCTATCAACTTCTGCTCTTCTTCTGAGATCAAGTAGTCGATAGCCTCATCTACACGCATCTTCCTTTTCTTTGTTCTACCTCCAGGGAACAGGCCAGGAAGCATATCTTTCAAATTGATATCCATCTCCTCTATTCCTTGAGGGGTGATTATTTCTATTCCTGCAGGAAAGGGTTTTTCTCTAACTTCTATCTCAACCATCCGGCTATCAAGACGCCCTTCTCGCAACTGCTGGCGTAGCTTCTCACGGGTCTTTTGAAATTGTTCATTGGAGCTTAAATCGGCGTCGGTTGGTTCATTTGAAGCTCTGTTTTGTGGAAGTAGAAGATCGAGTATCCGTTCTTCTGCATTGAACTCTGCTTTGTCAGCTACCTCTTCTATCTTTTCCTCACGCACTAGATCTATGGCTATTTCAACTAAATCTCGAACTATAGATTCAACGTCGCGTCCTACATAGCCTACTTCAGTAAACTTTGAAGCTTCTATTTTTATAAAAGGCGAGCCTGTCAGCCTAGCTAACCTCCTAGCAATTTCAGTCTTTCCAATGCCAGTTGACCCAATCATGATTATATTTTTTGGAATTACATCTTGCGCAAGCTCAGGGGAAAGTTTCTGACGACGTATTCGATTTCTAAGAGCTATCGCAACTGCACGCTTTGCTGCAGTCTGACCTACCACGTGTTTGTTGAGTTCAGCAACTATCTGTTTTGGAGTCAGTTCGTCTAGATCAACTTCTGACTCTACATCTCCCGAAAGATATATCACCATAAGACACCTTCCAAAAAAGAACTCTTAAAGCTCTTCTATAACCAGAGTTGTATTTGTGTAGATACAGATCTCTCCTGCTATTTTCATCGCTTCTGAGGCTATTTCGCGTGCAGATAGATCTGTGTGTGATGAAAGTGCACGTGCTGCTGCCAGTGCATAAGGACCTCCTGAACCTATAGCCATTAAACCATCTTCT
>JAEUQL010000669.1 GCA_016789295.1 Blastocatellia bacterium
CTGTGCTCTTGTAACCTCAAAACGCCCCAACTCCAAACGCTCCAAGCCTTCCCACTTGATAGTTTCTGGCACAAGATAGCCGTTTTTCATCTCTCCATATCTTCTTCCATCACGCTTTGTAGAAGCAAGCTTCATTTTGTAGGCAAGCAGAGAGTCTGGTTTTATAGCCTCATTTTCTGGCTTGAACGTCTTAAAAAGATATTTGTCAAACCACTGCAACTCTTCTTCAACCTTGCGCCGCAAATGTACAAACTTCTTTGGGCTGTGACCTTCCCCTGGAAATATCAGAAATCTTACATCTGTATTACCAAGTTGCTGCAGTGCTCTAAAGTGCATCCAGCCTTGCTCAGCAGGAACTCTTACATCTTCAGAACCAAAAAAGATTATTGTTGGAGTTCTCACTTTATCAAGCCTGTAAAATGGAGATTTACGAATGTAAAGCTGTGGGTCTTCTAGAGGTGATTTGCCAAAATAGTAGCCATCAAAAGTTGCACCCTCATCGGCATTTCCCCAGTCACTTGTCCAATCAACGTCTGCTGCTCCAGCCGATGCCGCTTTATAACGACTAGTCTCGACTGTCAGCGCAGTAGTAAGAATTCCACCGTTTGACCAGCCCATTACTCCAAGTTTGTCGCTGTCTACCAAACCTCTCTCTATCAGATAATCAACACCTTTTTCAATGTCTGGAATCTCAAGTTCATAATACTTGCCGTTACTTATTGATTCAGCCCACTTTAGACCATAGTTGGAGCTACCGTGATAGTTGGCCTTGAAAACGAAAGATCCTCGTTCTGCTACTAAATTCTGTGGCCGACTCCAAGAATCACTCCACGTATCAAGGTCTGCACCAAAAGGCCCACCGTGAATCATCACTACAAGAGGATACTTCTTGCCAACCTGGTAGTTGTGCGGGTAGTACAAGATCCCTTCTACCTCTTCATTCAATGCCCCTTTCCAACGCACTATTTCGGTCTTTGCAATTGCTTTCTTCTTAAAATTTGGGTTGAGATCTGTTAATTCTGTTCCAGAAGAGATTTTCGTACCTTCAACTGTCGCTTTGTACCACTGCAAAGGTTCACTCGATGTTGAATAAGAGTAAAGTAGTGTCTTGTAGTCTTTTGAAAGTGCTAAACCAAACAGATTCTCTTTGTGACGAGGCTCGGAAAATTCTATAAAACCGCGTTCCCATCTTCCAGATTTCAAGTAGTAGCGAGCCAAACGATTTTTTACACCATTAGCTAACAGTGCTAAAAAACCGTCTTCTGTTACTTCAAGCCCTGATGAAAGCCCACGTTCCCAGTCCAGATCAACTTTTATGGTCTCTCCAGATTCCAACTCGTAGTAATAAACTTCCGTTACAGTTGCGTGCACATACTGAGGATGACTGGTGTAGTCATTGGTTGCATAGAAAGCTTTCGAATTTTGCATCCATTTGATCTGGCCAATGTTAAACTTTCGCTCTGTAAACAACTGCTTGCGCTTCCTGCTCTTTATGTCATAAAGATAGACCTCTGGTTTAATCTTGTTGTCATAGACATATCGCAGGCTCTTTTCGTGAATGCTTACAAATGAGCTTCCATCCGGTGAAACGTAGAATGAGCTTATGCGGTCTTCATTATCGGTAACACGCACAACCTTCTTAGTCTTTACAGAAACACAAAACAGCCTGACAGGAGGTGTATGCAACTCGTCTTCAACTACTTTGGAACCATCCTTGCGCTCTTTGACCCTGTTCTCATAGCTTGAACTGTCTTCCTGTGCTGCAAATAGCAGATTCTCTGCGTCTAGCCATTCTAGAAGCATTACACCTCTAGAAGTTTCTGTCAGTGGCCATGGCTCTCCACCATACGGATTGATCAGCCAAATTTGTGGTTTCGGCTCGTCTTCTGCTGATGACTTTCCTTTTGACGACCTGGCAGTAATAAAAGCTATCAGTTGTCCATCTGGAGACCATCGCGGGTTTGTACTGCTTTCATTGCCTCTTGTAAGTTCTATTTTGCGCTTCTCGTTTAAGTAAGATAGTTGCAGGTTTGTAACCATCTTCTCTCGTTCTTTATTAAGAGCTGACTTTAACCAAACAGCCATGCGGCCATCGGGTGAGATCTGAAAAGCAGATGCTTGCTCGGCAGAAAGCATCTCTTCTACTGTCCACTTCTCACCAACTACTGCTTCTGTAGGCTTAGCAGAAATTTCTGCAAACAGAGAAACCAATATGCACAACAATAGACTTAAAGACTTTTTCTTTATCATTCTTTCAATTATCCCTCTGATGAACCTTCATCAATCTTTTAAGGCGTGGAGACTCGGTCATTTATGGCCGAGAGGAAACGCTGTCTCCTTTTGTGTAAGAATAACCATCACAAGAAAATAAAAGGTTGCAGTAGGTGTATTTAATGCCTTCAATGGTAGTATCTTGAGTAGT
>JAEUQL010000066.1 GCA_016789295.1 Blastocatellia bacterium
AGAGCGAAAGCAGAATTGGCACCAGCATTGAAATGGCAAGCATTGCAGTTCTTGCGGCCAGGTTCGCCAATCGTTCCTGTATCCAAGAAGAGGGCTTTACCAGCAACGGCTTTACTATCTTTTATTGTTAATGTACGTATATTGATCTCTTCTTGACGTCCAAGAGAAAGCTGAAATGCTTCCATTGCATCAAGTTCAAAATCGTTTGGAAGACGAAAATCTACACCTGATACTCTGTTGAGTCTCTTTGGAAAGTGTTGAACCACTGCACCTATTGCAAACTCTCTCAAAGAACCTGATCCTGGTGAGCCGTCACCTCCCCAACCTGTCCTCTGAGTTGGATTTGGGTTTCTACCATTAGTGGTGAAGTCTATCAAGAAGTTTGGATCTGGTGCCTTGAGCGATTGACTAAGACCTAATGTGTGGTTGACACTTCGTAGAGTGAATTTATTAGCTAGATCATCAAAGCCGTCTACATTTTCTAAAATGAGTCCGAACTGACGCATTAACTGTGGTTTTTCAAAATTCTGACTCAAATTTGGGTTAAACTCTGCTACAAATAGGGGATTGTTTGGAGGAAGTGCTGCTATAAAAGCAGGATCGATTGTGAAGTTGTTTGATTCAGGGTGGCAAGTAGCACACGTCCTACCATTTCCATTAAACTTTTCGTTGTTGAAAATATCTCTACCACTACTGATAAGAAAACTTAAGTAGCTTTCATCATCTTTGTCATCATCACTATCATCATCATCTTTGTCATCATCAGCCGATACAGATGAGGTGGAGAACAGAGAGAAGAATTTGCTTATCAAGCTGGTTTCAGGCTCTTTCTGAAATCTTTGAGCTATAAAACGCTTCTGTTGCATCTTTTCAAACAGAGTTGGCGAACCAGTTAGAACAAAAGCTTCTGTTGGATTTTTTCCAGCTCTAGTTATAGCAACACGGTCAATTCTAATGTCTGAAAATAGTTGAACGTCTACATTTTCTTCGAAATTTATTATTCCATCTTTACTACTAAATTTGGCTACTTCAACTATTTTGTCTGCTTTATCTGGCATTGCACTGGTGTTTTCTCCATCACGGTTTTCTATCAACCATAACTGCCAATCACCATCTGCTATGTCTTTTACTTTCAAAGATATTTTTCCACTGGTTCGGTCTATGCTAACGGCACCTACTCCATAAGAATGCTCTGCAGAGAGACCTTTCATCCAGCCTACAGATAGAGTCAATACTTGATCTACTTTATTACTTATATTTTTAGCTTGCCACTCTTTATAGTTGTCTACTAAAGCAGCAGCTTCAGGGTTTGATGTGGTTTTTTCTATTTTAGTGTTATTGACTGCTTTATTGGAAAAGCCAAAAATCATTGCTAAGGTTATAGAAATCCCTAGAGCGAAAACTTTTAGAGACTTTCTCTTCATTACAACTCCTCCTACGTTTTGTATTTTTAGCTCATATTAACTACATGACTTGTACAGTGCTTTTGCAAAAAACACTATTTTGTCAATGATCTGATTTAGTCCATTCTATTTGATTAAAAACAGTAAACAAAACAAATGACGTATTAAAAATGTCATTGCGTGCCAATTATTATAAAAGCTTCTTTGTAAACAGCAACAAAATTATATGTAATTATTTAACTATCTTTGCTGTGCATTAATATTTTCTAGTGAGCAAGAGTAAAAACTTCAAAAAAGATGTTTTTAATGAAAACGTAAGATATCAAATTAGCCTTAAATTGAAGTTCATTTCTTAATTACTCTTTTATTTATCAATATTATAACTAGTAAATTCATAGTGAATTTACTGGAAAGTAGTAGAGTAGGAAAAAAGCTAATATAAGTCTACAGTTACTAAATACCAAAAAGAAGAAAAGATCCACATTTGGATTAAAAAAGTTTTGATCTGTTGGAGATATTTCTATAGAAAAGTTTTAAAGCCGAAGGAAGCTTTGAAAAAACATACTAGCTTTAGTATATGAGAGTGTTCTGTATTAAAATAAAGCTTCTGGTGTTTATGAAGTGTAAGTAATAACCTTTCTAATTAGAAAGGTTATTACTTTGGTGGAGTTTACTATTGCAAGCCAACGTCATCAAACAGCAGGTACACCTTCAATTATTGAGGTTTGTGATGGAGTCATGATGATTCTAACTAGGTTAAAGCCAGCCGATTCATAGAGTGCTTTGTATTCAGCTTCTGTTCTTTCCTGACCTATTGTCATAATCATCATGTTGAGGTCGAGGAACTTACCAAAAAAAGGCTGGTTTCCAGGTGGTATAACAAACTCTGACAGCAAAAGCTTACTGTCATCTCTCATAGCTTCACGGCATTTCTTGAGAATCTTTATAGAGCTTTCATCATCCCAGTCGTGTATGACTGTAGAGAGTATGTAAGCATCGTAGCCAGACGGCACTGACTCAAAAAAGTTGCCTCCAACAGCTTCAAACCTCCCTTTGAGGTCTGCGTCTGCTTCTTCGTCAAAGCTGTCTTGAACTACGTGGGGTAGATCAAACAGAACGCCTTTCAAATGAGGATTAGCTCTCAAAATAGCTTTCAAAAGAGCACCTTTACCACCACCTACGTCAACAAGCGTTTCAATATTTGAAAAGTTGTAGACGGCAAGTATAGCAAGGTGTGTTGCATGAGCAACATTCGACATAGATCTATCAAAAAGCAGCGATACTTCTGGGTGATTTACAAAATATTGAAAGGGACTAGTACCGTAAGTCTTCTGGAAAGCCGATGCCCCTTCTTTTACAGAGTAGAGGATATTTCCCCAAGCTTTGTACTGTTCTTCTCCAGAAAAAACGGCAACGTCTCTTACAGAGTTTGGAGTATTACTTATCAAACATTCGGCTAAAGGAGTTAGTCGAAAAGTCTTAGATTCAAACTCATCAAAAATCCCAACACTTGCAAGCGCACGAAGTATTCTATAGAGGAATTCGCTATTAGATTGTGTGGCTTGTGCAAGCTGGTCCACATTTTTCGGTTCATCTTTGAGTAAGTCTGCAATATTGAGCTTTGCTGCTACGTATATAGCTTGTGAAAGCCAGTATCCAGTTATCATTTGAAGCATCTGAACAGATGGTGGTAAGTTTTGTACGTCCATTTCAAACCTCAGAATTAATGTTTAAGTAAAGCTATGAGAACAACTATAAAGCTACATAATTTGTAACGGTTCTTTCTAAAGTTATTCAAAGTTTATTTTGCTGTAGAAAAACCATAATAAAAAACATACAATTCCCAGAATTTAACTACTTTTGGCAGTTGTTTTAATAACCACCAAAAGTAGCTAGAGATTAGAATGTCAAGCGTACTGCAAGCTGGATTCTTCTTGGAGGAAAGGCTCCTGTGAATCTGTTGGCAGGTGCGCTGAATCTTCCATCATCCAGTGCTGGAAGGTTAAAGTTTCCATTCAGGTCTGGAGCAAAGACTCTATTTAAGTCGCTAATATTTGTCCTGTTGAAAAGGTTGAAAAACTCTATCAACCCTTCAAGCTTCACATTCTCAGCAACTGGAAAAGCACGAGCAATTCTCAGATCAACATTTGCAAAATCAGGAGTTATACCTGCATTTCTAGCAATTCCTAGCGGTCTATCTCCTGGAGGAGCAACTCCATCATTATTGAGGTCTGCACCTGCAATCAGATTGAAAGGCTTACCGGATTCAAAAGAAGTAATTGTTGAGATCTGGAAGTTACGCAGGAAAGGATTCTTCAGTCCAGCCGAGGAGAATGTTCCTGAGAGAACAAAACGGTGTCTAACATCGAGAAGTGAAAGTCCTCTTTCCAAGTCTGGTCGAAGAGGGTTGTTTGGCGCATCAACTATATCTGTACGAAAGTCTATGATGTTGTCTATAGCTTTCGATAAAGTGTAGTGGGCACGCAGATCCAATCTATTCAGAATTCTGTGCCCAATGGAGAAAGTTCCACTGTGAAAGTAACTGTCAGTGAAAGTTCCAATTTCATTGACATTTCCTCTGGTAGGATCAACACGACCTATTATGCCACTCTGCAACAGCCCAGGATCATTTGGTAGCGGGCGTACTATTGGGTTTATGTTACGCTCTGAAAGTAATTTAATTCCACGAACGTAATTGTAGTTAGCTGCAATAATGGTGTTGGCTCCAATCTTGTAGTCAACTCCAAATGTTGCTTGCTGTGTATAGCTGTTGCGGAAGTTAGGATCATATTGGAATTCAAGACTAAACTGTGGTGGCAAGTTGGCTAGAGCAGGTGGTAGCTGAGTTGACTCTGGAAACCTATTCCCAGGCTGACCAAATGAAAGTACAGAGAACGGAAATGGAATCACTACATTAGTAAGGGATCTTGAAACAGAAAGCTGCACTGGGAAGCTCACACCAGTTATTGGCCCACCAAAGAATATTCCATATCCAGCACGTACTGATAGATTTTCAATAGGACTGTAAGCAATTGCAATGCGTGGAGCAAAGTTGCCATTGTTGTCTGGCTGGAATTTCACTCTGTTAATATCATAGCGAACTCCAAGTTTAACAACAAGGTTACTAGCTAGATTTATGTCGTCTTGGAAAAAGCCAGAGAAACTTTTTACAGTAAGACCAGGATCAAGTCTTCTTCCTCCAAAGCTTTGTATGAACTGTGCGGGAAGAGGAAGATTTGCTAGAGGAACTCCTTGTGGAAAACCAGGAACAACTTGTCCAAATATGTTGGCTAGTTGTGTTAGAAATGCACGTTGATCTGGAGTTCTGAGGCTAGGATCAAACGATTGCAGGGGAGAAATAACAGGTGCACCAGGCCCAAACGACAGAGGAACAAAAAGCCCGAACCCTGTAGGAAAGAAGGGTTGTTCAGAATCTGAAGATACTCTGCGATAAGCAAAATCGATACCAAACTTGAGTTGGTGATCTCCTCTAGGAAGAGAGACATTATTGACAATCTGTATAAGGTCTTCATCTCTAAGCTGTGGCAAGCTTGTGTTTCTTCCAAAAAGTGCAGAGCCTTGAGGTTGAATTATCTGTATCAGAGGATTTCCTGCCCCACCATCGTTTGGAAGTACATCTTGATCTCTTCTGTTATAGAGAAATCTGGTTTCGTTGACAAAACCTAGAGAAGAACTAGTGTAAGTATTATTTGCAGCAATAGAGTTGTCGTTTAGTCTCAGAATGCTTGCAGTTGTCTGTCCAGTAAGTGCACCAAATGGTTCAAATTGCCCATTGTAAGTTCCGCCGTAAGTATATCTGACAAAGAACTTATTATTTTGACTGGTCTGAAAATCGGCTCTGCCAAGAACAGAAGTTATGCCAGATGAAAAGGGAATAGGACCATTTCTCAAGCCAAACCCCAGTCTATTTGCAGAAGCAACAATATCATCGCCTATTGTAACAATATTGTTTTGCTTCAAAGAAAATCTTTCAAAAGAGGTGAAAAAGAAAGATTTATCTTGTTTTATTGGACCACTGAGTGCTGCACCAAATTGATACTGCTTGAATTCTGGTCTGGTTGTTGCGAATGGTTGTCTAGCACTAAAAGATTCGTCTCTTATAAAAGAGAAGAGTCTACCATGTAACTTGTTACCCCCACCTCTGGTTACAATGTTTACAACGCCACCAATTGCACGTCCAAACTCTGCTGAATAGCTGTCAGACACTACTTGAAATTCAGATACAGCTTCTTGGGTAAAGGTTTGACGTACAGCCCCAGAAAAAGTTTCATTATTGTCTACACCATCTATGGTTAGGTTGTTGCCTCTACCAGATTGTGCATTAAATGAAAGCCCTGATGATCCTGTAGTCCCTTGTCCTGGCCTTCTATCTACAACAACTCTTGGAGCTGTTAATGAGAAAGCTAGAAAGTTGCGTTGGTTGATGGGTAGGTTATCTATTCTGTCTCGATTTACGCTTGTGCTATTCTCGGTTTTGAGCTTGTCAAAAAGTGCATCTGTCTCAATTACTACAACCTCTCCTACAGAGCCTGCAGTCAATGTGGGTTCGAGTAGAGCTGTAGATCCAAGATTCAGCTCAAAGCGCAACTTCTTTGTATTGAAGCCATCGGATGAGATCTCTAACTCATAAATTCCAGGAGAAACTTGAAGGAAAGAGAATTTTCCTTCTGCATTTGAGGTAGTTTCTGCTGTGAAATTTGTATTTACATTCTTAGCGATTACTTTAGCACCGCTAATAGCTGCTTTCTGTTCATCTGACACAAGACCAGAAATACTTGCCGTTGTAGCGCCTGTTTGGGCAGAGGCTGCTGTGGCAAGAAACATGGTGCAAAGCAAGACACCTAGCAGCTTTAGAACATTTTTAATGTAAGACATTATGTCCTCCTAATCTTTGAGAACTTTTCAAGAATATAGCAAATTAACCACAAACTATAATCTTCAGATATAGCCCAATGTAGTTGATTGAATAATAAATAGATCTTGTCTATATCTTGGGCATAAGTATAAATAACTCTGTCAGTTTTTGAATAGCTCGATAGGCGCATCGTTTGGAAGAAAAGGTGTAAATGGAGGAACTTCTTCTCTAAGAAGCTTCAGCTCAAGAACACCAGGAATATCATTAGCATGCTTTTGGTAAGCACTCAATTGCTTATGAAGTTCTTCTACTGTAGCTGCAGTCCCAACCCACAGATCTTTTTCATTCCCAAAACCTCTAGCCAAAACTGCAATCTCTATTGTGTTGTAACGAACACATTCCAACCTCGACTCAAAGAAAAGTTGCTGGCGTGTAACACACATGCCATGCATGTTGTTATTGAAGACCACAAAAAGCACTGGTAAGCGTAGATCTACTGCTGTATGGACTTCAAATCCGAGCATAAGAAATGCTCCATCTCCACAAAAAACTACAGTTCTCGTTCCTGGTTTTGATCCCAGTTGTGCTCCCACTGCTGCAGCGATTGCGTATCCCATACCACCCATTCCAAGAGCTATTGTTGAGCTACATTGTGGTGGAATTTTTGTTAGATGCAATGCTGCTGCTGCACAATTACCTGCATCGAAGATCAGGTGACCATTGGTAGGTAGTGTTTGTGATAGGATATCTATAGCTTCACTTTGTAACAAAGGTTTGGTAACTTTTGGCCTGGCGTCCGGAGGAATCTCTGGAGCCAACACAGATTGGAACCGTTCGAGCTGGTACTGTGTAACAGTAAGACACTTAAAAGGTTCTTTTTCAAACTCTATTAGTAATTTCTGTGCAACAACTCCTGCATCAGCTTCTATTACTATATCTGTCTTTACGCTTCTGGTTATCTCTCCAGCGTCTATATTTATTACCGCGATCTTCTTTTCATTTAATACTTGTGCCAGAGGGGCGCGGGTCATTATGTTCAAACCAGCTCCTATGACGATAATCAGATCGGCTACCTCTTTCAAGTAGCGGTGTACAGATGGATGTCCAGCAACTCCAACCATACCCATATAGAGTGGATGGTTATTTGGAAATTCACCCTTTCCAGAAAGAGTTGTTACTACAGGAATCTCTATTGATTTGGCAAAACTGATAACTGCTTCTGAATTTCTGGATCTTCTGATTCCGTGACCCAGAATAAGTACAGGAGCCTTTGCTTTCTTGATTTCATGAATTAATTTCAATAGAGAACTTCTATCTACTTCGCTATCAACTTCCAGTAGTTCTGGTAATGAAGAAGGGAAGTTTTGTGGAAAATCTCCTACATCTTGGTCATAGAGATCGCGAGGAATTAAAAGAGCAGAAGGTCCTGGCCGGCCGTTAAGAGATATATGTACTGCATTGAGCAATATTTTCCAAAAATCTTCTGGGTGTGAAATTTTGGCTGTATATTTTGTGACAGATTCCCAAAGTTTGATTGCATCAACGCTTCTGCCTATTCCTGATGAGTCCTGAAAAGCTCCTTTACCTTCTAGATTGGATGGAGGTTGCCCAACTATGGCAAGTAACGGAACAGATTCGGCATAAGATTCTGCCACACCTACAAGAAGATTCACCATGCCTCCTCCTGATGTCGAACAACATACACCCATGGTTTTGTGTATGCGTGCTCTGGCATCAGCCATAAAAGCTGCTCCGTTTTCACATTTTGCCATTACCGACTCTATACGTCCTTTTCCAAGACGATTTATAGCATCGTGAAGATGCTCTATATTGGCTCCACTAACACCAAATACATATTTTATTTCCCAACGTATCAAAGCTTCAACTAGAGCATCAGCAAGTTTCATAAACACCTTCAACAGTTCTTAGCTATGTCTTAAAACAAGACAAAGCACAAAGATAAACAGAATAAAGGAAGAGTTTTTTTACAGTTTAGGGCATTGATGAGCGTGCTCCAAACCTGTGTTCTAAGATCTTCTTGAAATTTGTAATCTCTATTAGATGGATTGGATAGAAAGCATCCCAAAGATCTCCAACCCATTGTCTGTCAGTACGGTCTCTACCTGCTTGAATGTAACTTGGTACATTGGTGTAGCTGCGATCATAGTAAGGATGCTTGCAGTTTATCCATAGTACTACAGTCCCAGGCTTGTCTAGTGTCTTTTGAGAATCTATGAATACAAAATAGTACCTCATCCAAAGTTGATGGCCTTGATCCCAAGCACATGGATAGAAGACCAGACCATGTTCAGGTCCTTTCATAGAGTCAGCACGGATAAATATCTCTGTATTTGGACTTTCTGGGTTGCTGGATTCTATGGCTTCTGTTCCTCGGTATAGTCCACCACCAAGATGAGTAAGATTACGCAGGCTTAATGTCCATTCTGGTAATGAATGTATATTGGCTGCATACTCAAATGCTACTTCATAAGGAACGTCTATGTGTTCACCCAAAAAGCAGTACTTTCCGTATATCTCTTCATGCGAGTAGTTTGGCTTCATTATAGAGTCAACGATCTCTTTTAATCTTTCTGGTGAAGTATTTAAAACATTAATGACACCTGGAATTGATGTTAGGTCACTTGAATCTAGGCGGAAGTTTTGCGAAATTCCTGATTCATCCAAAACTCTAATGGAAGCCCTCTTAGCAGAAGCTCTAACAGGTATCTTTTCAAAAGGTTTATATCCTAACTTTTCCGTAATAGCTTGCTCTATCTTGGCTAAAGCTTCAGGTGCGGTTAGCTTGATGTTTAAACCATCGAGATAGATATTACAGTCTGTTTGAAAGACTTCTATGCAAAGGTTCTCTTCAACCTTTATCTTTTGTTGGTTCTCAATTGCAGATGCAATGATCCCTTTTTCTACTTTCTTTAGAGACTGAACGATATTTTTAACCAGACTAGAGGTGTTTATCATCAAAAAGTACTCCTTGAGACATAGTGATCAGTAAAAATTATTGACTAATTTAAGTTTTAAGAAATATTAGATAAGTATAAAAGCTTATGTATAACGGTTGTACTGAAAAAGTCTAAACTAGAAGGTAAGATCTTAAAAGTTGTATCTTTATAAAAAAGAGCCTTAAAAAGGTTAAGAATAGAGCTTTATAAAGCTACTCATAGGCTTAAGTTCAAAATCAGGAGTAAAATATTGCAGATATTTCTATTAATTGCAAATAGCTTAAGTCTATTTTCCTTGTAAGTAGAGTTTACTCAAGATTTTCGTAGTTTTTGCAGTTTTTACAAAAATATTATATTGAAATTATATAGATAAAAAAGTAGTATAGAAGTCTTTAATAAAAAGGTAGACTTGCTTTAATATTTTTCGAGATATAAATATCTTTTCTCAATCTCAAGATATAATACTTAATCTTTGATTCGGTAATCCAATTGAAAATAATAACCTAGAAGGCTATATAGTTAAAAATAACTGTTCATAGATAGCTACTTAGCCTGACCTGGAAAGCCTTATTCGATAAAATTCTACAATTTATTCTTGTACTGCGTTAAACCGTTTTGGTGAGATGAAATAGTACTAAAGTCTATGTGAATTTTTAGGCAAATATTTCAAAGACTACTTAATACATCTTTCGGAGAAAAACGACCATGCCTGATTGTCAGATTGTTGATATAGTCAGTTACATGCCAGAACGCATTATAGACAACGAACTGTTCTATCCTAAAGACGACAAGGATGATCTTGCCAATAACCCTTTTTTCCGAGGAGTTAAGCAGAGGAGGTTTGCATCTCCTGAATATACTTCTGCAGACCTTGGCACAAAGGCTCTGCAAAAGCTTCTCAACAGAACAGAGACAGATCCAAATTCCATAGACCTTATAATTAGCACTTGTATTTTTAGTGACACCTATTGGCCTGGTATCGGTCCTGCACTACAGCATGGAGTGAAAGCAGGAAATGCAAATATTCTCAATATAGATACAAGTTGTTGTTCATTTCTTTCTGGCTTGAATATCGCTCAAGCTTACATCGAATCTGGAAGATACAAGAAGATAGTTATTGTTACGGTCACGAATTTTATCTCGCGTCTTCCTGAATTCCAAAAATCTCGCCGGTCAAGTGTTCTTGGTGATGGCGCAACAGCAACGTTAGTTGTTGCAGGCAAGCCGAGTATCTTGGCCAGTTATGAAAAATCTCTTGGCCAGTACTATGGAAACTTCAAATTTGAACCCGATCTTGTGGATGGTAGGTTTCTCAACTACTGGGAGAGGGGTTGTGGCCCTATCACGGTAAATTTTGTACCAGAGATGGTTGAAGAGATACGCTCAAATGCTCTAGAACTTGTTCCAATGGTAATTAGAGAATGTCTCAAAATAGCAAAAATTACACCTAATGACTTAGCATTGCTTTTTACTCACCAGCCTAATCGAATGTTTATTGATGAGTGGCGTAAAAGGGTAGGTGTAGATTCACTTCACGCTCACGATACCTTAGAGATCTACGGAAACCTATTTCAAAGCTCAATACCTGTCTCTTTTGCCGATGCTCTTGAAAAAGGAAAAATAAGAAAAGATGACCTAATTGCTATGGGAGCATTTTCAATGGGTGGTGAGTTTATAAGTGCAATAGCTATGAGATGGATTTAGGTAAATTGTTAAAAGACTTGTTACTGGTTAGACAGTAATATTAGTTTTTACGAAAAAATTAGTGATTACGAACAACTTTTTCAACCTCACCAAAGTGGAATTTATGGAATATAGATCACCTGAGTCAAAAAAAGCCGCAGAACTGTTTAATGAACTCAGTTTCTTGAGTTCGTTACAGGAAACAAAGAAAATAAACCTTTTTTCATATGGTTTAGTGCAGAGAGTATATACTAATGATGTGCTGTATGAAGAGGGAGCTGATGATCAGACACTAAAAATATTACTTTCTGGTAAATGTCAAATAAGGAAGAAGATAAGTGACCGAGGTTTAGGACAAATAAAAGAGATAGTTCTTGAAAATCTCTCTGGTCCTGCTGTTGTAGGTGAGATAGGTTTTGTTGACAAACAACCATCTACAGAAACAGTCATAATAAAAGAATCAGGATATGTTTGGATAATCAACCAAAGAGATTTAGACCTGATTTTCAGTTCTGAGCCTGAACTTGGATATCAACTTTTCACTTTGCTCAATAAACTCTTGGTTAGCAAAATAGGGTTTTACCGAAGTGAGAGCATAAGAAATGAAAAGAGCCTTGAACCTGTAGCCAACCTCAACAGGAATGAAAATCCACACTTCAGTGAATCTGTCAAGACAGCAATTTTGAACAATGTTTCTAAAGGCACATTGAACCGATATCCTGATGCTTAT
>JAEUQL010000670.1 GCA_016789295.1 Blastocatellia bacterium
CATTTGACTTTAGCTTATGGTCACAGAATCTAAAACATGAGATTGGACAACCTGACAACTTTGGCACCTTGAGATTACGTGGCCCCATTTTAGCAAAGCGAAATGGAACCAACCAGCCAATTCAAAAACTATTTCCACTACCTCAAGACCTGGTTGAGTTCCAAAATGGTTGGCAAATTCTTACACCACAGATCAAAAAGGTTTGGCAGATGAATTGGAAAGGTAAGTTACAACCTCTCTTGCCACCTCTAGAAAGTGAACCAAAAAAATTTGAAACTGGGTTAGCTTATCTGCAAAATAATGTAAATAACCTAAAACTTTGTAAGGCCAAACATCTTTTTGAACGTGAAGCACGGTTTGGAGTGCGATTAGATAGCAAAATTAAGTGTAGCAAAGAAAGTTATTTCTACCAGATTGAATTTGTACGCTTGCACGATGGAGTTGGCTTGTTACTGGAAGCCAACGGCTTGTCATTAAATCCTTCTGGTTTATTACAACTTGGAGGTGAATCTCGTGCAGCACATTACGAATTGGTCAAAGATAGCTTGGATCTAGCTAAAGATAACAGATTAAAGAATCAAAGCTTGCGCTTTAAGATCTACTTTGCAGCACCTACCATATTTAAGCAAGGTTGGCTACCTCAAAGCATAAAGCTGCAAGCAGATGATAACTATATAGGTAATTGGCAAGGCATTGAAGTCAAGTTGGTGGCTGCTGCTTTGGGTAAAATACAGTCAATAGGAGGTCGTGACATTTCACAACGAGACAAACAACGGCTAATCCAACGAGCCGTTCCAGCAGGTAGTGTCTACTTCTTTGAAGTTCTTGATGGAAGTAGTTCAGAAAAGGTATTCAAAGCTTTTGATAGTAAATGTGTGTCAGACGTAGACTCGGAAATAGGATTTGGTTTTTGTTACATAGGAGAATGGTAAAAATGTTTGAAAAATCAGAAATAATTTTTCTTTACACAGAAACACCGCTACATGCGGGTAGTGGTAATAGTGTTGGGCTAGTTGATCTTCCAATTCAACGTGAGCGAGTAACAAATTATCCTCTTGTACAAGCATCTGGTATTAAAGGCAAGCTGCGTGCTGAAGCTAACCAAAAATTAAAGATTAGTAATGATCAAACAAATGAAGAGAAGATCAAAGCTGTTTTTGGACCTGAGGATGATGGCAGTGAACACGCAAGTGCAATTTCACTGGGTGATGCAAGGTTACTCTTGTTCCCTGTACGTTCGTTGTGTGGTGTATTTGCTTATACAACAAGTCGAACTATTCTCGCTCGTTTTCAGAGAGATATAAAAACATCTTCTAAGGCTGAAGAAGTGAAATGGGATTTAGAGAAACTACCTGATGATCGTCATACTGCATATGTAAGTAATAATGCAAGTATTATGATAAAAAAATCTCGATCCTCTACTGTTGTTTTGGAAGAGTTTTCTTTCGATGTTAAGCAAGAAGAAGAAGTTAATAACATTGCTAAATGGATAGCTGAGAACGCTCTGCCTTCAAAATATAAGTTTTTTATAGAGAAAATAAAGACAAGTTTGGTTGTTTTGCCTGAAGATGCATTTCGTGATTTTACACAGTTTGCTACAGAGATTGTGACACGCACCAAAATTAATCAGGAAACAAAAACTGTGGATAAAGAAAAAGGGGCACTTTGGACTGAAGAGAATTTGCCATCTGACACTCTACTTTATGCTCCGTTGCATGCTACACGTCCACGCGCAAATACTCAGCTTTTTAATGATAGTGATAGTGGCAAGCCATCAGCAGATAAAGTAATAGAATTTATCAAAAATTTGCAACTTAGCTATATTCAATTGGGTGGTAATGAGACTGTAGGACGTGGGATAGTTAGTATTCAGATTACTTAAAGTGAGGTAATAAAGAATGAATAGTTTACAGCAGACAAAAGAGCAAAAGCGTGCTAAAGCAGCGTGGGATGACATCACCAGCATTAAGGATAAAGGCTTTGACAGTGAGTACAGTGCAACAGCCAAAAATTTTCCAATGATGGTATTAACAAATGGGCTTGGGCAAGCTCTGGCTTTCTTACGCGCCAAAAATAAAGATGAGCACAAAAGTTTCTATAAACATATTTCTTGTTGGGTTACACAGGAAATATTTGATAAAAGCGATGAGAAATTACTAGAATATCTTTTAGAATGTGATAGCCATATTTATCGTCGTTCTACGACCGAAGCTTTGGCATTTGCAGTATGGCTCAAGCGTTTTGCTGAAGCAGAACTAGATGAAAAGAAAAAGGCTAAAAATAACAGTGATCTGGACAAGGAATAATACTGATGATTTATCCACTACCTAAAGACACTTCTGGTATTTTGAAGGATTATGTACAAATTAATGTTAATCTAGGATTAGCATTAGATAAGTATCTACAGG
>JAEUQL010000671.1 GCA_016789295.1 Blastocatellia bacterium
ATTTGGTTGATCTTTCAGAATTAATTGGATCAAATTCCTTATAACTTATGTTCAATCCGTATTTATCTACTACAATGTTTTGTAAATCTATAATTTTTCCTTCTTCTTTACCTTCTATTCCAAAAGCAGCAGCAATAGAAGAAGTACCGAAGTCTATACAAAGCCAGTTAGAGCCTGGTAACTGCTCAAGATGGAGAGGTATTTTCAGTAAAAGTTCTCTATCTGCTGTCTTATGTCCTTCATGAGAGTAGATTGCTATAAACAGTTTTATTTCTGCACGACATTTATCAGCAGAAATTACTGTACCTTCTATCTTTTCTATAAAGCTGGGATTAAGTCGAATATCAACTTTTACAGACTTTTCACCTTCTTTAACAACAATGGGTGAGTTTTGAAGCTTATTTTTTTGATAAACACTAAGCAAAGATTTTTCTAACGATGCTGTATTACGAGTTTTTATGAGTGTAGGGTCATTATTTATAAATATTGGAGATGCAGTTACTTCTACCCGACCATCACCAGACTTTGCGGAGTTACCTATCTCTAAGCTAACCAAATTTAGTATTTTATCAGCAATACTTGCTTTGTAAGCACTGAATTCAACACAGTTATTTTTAATATTTGGATCAAGTATTTCACGAGAACTGATATTTTTCTGCTTAACAATATTGTCCATTGCCCAATAGATAAACCGCTCAGAACTGCGATAAAAGACTTTCAGTTCTATTTCGGAGCGTTTTGGATCTCGAAAAAGTTTTATTTGCTCTTTTTTAGATTTGGATTCAGGAGCTAAGTCTCCACCTACCAGAACAAATTCATAGATATGGCTGTCCGACGTTGGGTTGACAACAGTTATACCGTCACAGTACAGAAATACTGGTATAGAAATATTGTTTTTCTCGCTCTTACCAACCATAGATGGAATGGTAATATCTTCCTTAGAATGTGGATCTAGGTACAACAAACCTTCTTTGAGTGGCTGACCATCTCTAAAAGCTTTTAGTGAGTATGTGTCAGAAAAAGCTTCAGCAAAAGCATGTCTTGCTCTGCTGGTAAAATCGTAGTACCCAAGTTTGATACGTTTATCTTTCTCAAAGTAGAAATCTCCTTTATTTGCTGGTATAAAATCTGCTTTTGGTGGAGTTGCTCTTTCTGGTATAGCTTTTAGGTTGAAGCTCCATGACTTTTCTACTATGTTTTTCTGGCCTAGTGTAATCCAGCTAACACTAATGTTTAGTGTGATCTCTTCTTGAAGTTCTCTGACCCTTGAAATGGAGAAGATATCTTCTATAGTCTCTGTTGCAAAAAAGATATTAACATCATCTTGATGGGCTACATGTTTTGTTATTTTATCTGTAAGAATAACTTTTTTTGAAGTATCTGTCTTTTCACTCTCCTGTAATGAAGATGATTTTGGTAAAAAGCCTATGGGTAGTTCTTTATCTTTGATGCTAAAACCGTACTCGCTTAAATTTGTATAGCTAAGAGCTATTTCTGTTTCTTCTCTTGGATAAGAGCTATTTTTCAGAAGCTTTCCAAACCAAGGTAGAGGATTCGGATTGGTAATCTGTATCTTTCCTATCAGCAAATGACTAGGTACAAGATTATCAAAATCGATAACAATATCTGAGCTTCCATCCCAGTCTAACTTAATTCCAAAAATGCGATGATAAGCAGTAATGTAAAAATAGTAGAGAATAACTAAAATTGAGGCAACAAGAGCTATAATGAAAACAAGTGTAGTATAAAGCATACGATTTTCTCTCTGATTTATGTTGCGTTCAAGAGCTATGTTTGCCATTAAGCCCTTGTTTGGAGAACTGTTATCTTGTGGATTCCAAAGAGTAAGTATTTCATTATTACTTAACGCTCTGTTACCCGTTAAATCTGGCATAATTTCTGGATCTACAGCAGAAAAACTTATACTTCTTTCACTACTATCAACATATAAGTTATTGTAAACAGTTGAAGTAGCATGAAATCTCACCTTAAAAACTACTTCTCCAGGTGCAATCGCAGATTCATTAGAAGTTAAAACTACTGGCTGTCTCCACAGATCGACCGAAATATATCTATCATTAGAAGTGTGGAGCTTATTTAATTCTTTGGTAATACAAACAGAATTTGGTAGCTCTATCTTGTCTATTATCCAAGGTTTATTGCTTTTATCTTTAGATTTGTAGTTGATATGTACACCAACAACGTCTAGTTTAGGTTTATTAGAAAATTTATTGTTATTGTCAGAGTCAATTTTTTGGATCTTTATTTTCGAAGCTTCTGAGTTGAATGTAACTACATTTAAGGTTTTATTACTTGTTGCCAAACGCGACAGTTTTACAGCTACGTTATGAGACAGAAACGAATCAGGAAAAACCTCTTTTGGTTTTACTTGTAAAAAACGTATAG
>JAEUQL010000672.1 GCA_016789295.1 Blastocatellia bacterium
CTTTATGTTTCCTGGCGGAAGTGCTCAATATGTTGGGATGGCAAAAGAGATATATCAGAATGAGCCGGTTTTTCGTCAGTCTGTAGACCAGTGTACAGAGATGCTAGAGCCAGAGCTAGGTCTTAACCTCTGTCAATTTATGTATCCTAGTGATGAAGATATTGAAAGAGCTAAACAAGAGCTGAAGAGAACACTTTATGGATTGCCAGCCCTTTTTATAGTCGAGTATGCTTTGGCGAAACTCTGGCTCAGTTGGGGTGTTAAGCCAGAAGCAATGATAGGACACAGTTTGGGTGAATATGTAGCGGCGCATATTTCAGGTGTCTTCTCTTTGGAAGACGCCCTCAAGCTTGTGCTGCTTAGAGGTAGGCTTTTTGAGCGACTACCAGAAGGTGCGATGCTCAGTGTAGCTTTAACAGAAGAAGAAGCCAGACAAGTTCCTATAGAAGGCTTATCTATAGCAGCAGTAAACGGATCTTCTTTATCTGTTCTTTCAGGGGCGGTTGACGCCATTGAAAGAGCCGAAAAGTATCTCGAAAAACTAGAGCCAAAGAGGTTGCACATCTCTGTTGCAGCACATTCAGCAATGGTGGAACCAATTTTGGATGAGTTTCAAGCTTTTTTTGAGAAGCTCTCACTCTCTTCGCCAAAAATCCCTTTTATTTCAAATGTTACAGGAAGTTGGATAAAGGATTCTGAGGCAGTTGATCCGGAATACTGGAGAAAACACTTACGCCAAACCGTGAAATTTGCTGAAGGCATAGAAGAGCTTCTAAAAGGGACTGGAAGGATATTTCTGGAAGTAGGTCCAGGAACCACACTAACAACTCTTTCAAGCCAGTTTTTGACGCAGCGGCAAGACTCAGCAGCAATCTCCTCTCTACCTCACCATTTAGACCAACGTTCAGATGAGGAATTTTTGTTGAATGCTCTGGGACAGCTTTGGCTTGAAGGTATTTCAATAGATTGGCCAAAACTTTACGAAGGTGAAAAACGACTACGCCTTCCACTTCCTACATACCCTTTTCAGCGTCAAAGATATTGGGTTGAACCGTGTGAAGTTGAAGAGTTAGAAAGAGTTTCTTTACAAAAATCAGACAAAAAGCGAAAGTTAAAATCTAGAGAAGAATTGTCAAACTGGTTCTATCTGCCTAACTGGAAACAAACTCCGTTAACTACCCAACCTCTTAACAACCCAGAAATACTTTTTTTGATCTTCGTTGATAGACTTGGCTTTGGTGACAGGGTTGCAGAAAGTCTTGAAGCACAGGGCTACAAAACGTTACTTGTAAAGATTGGTGAAAGATTTGAGCAGTTAGATAAGAGAAGATATTTAATAGATCCAAAATCAAAGCAGGACTATGAAAATTTAATGCAAGATTCTGGTCTACTTAAAAAGTCTTTAAGAATACTACATTTCTGGAATGTAACCGAGCAGGCTCCAAGTATTGAAGAAGCAAAGTGGCTAGGCTTTTATAGTATGCTCTTTCTGGCTCAAGCTATTGGGGATGGAATAGAAGAGGCAAAAATCTATCTGATTTCTAACGGTCTGCAAGCTGTTAGTAGTGAAGAAGTAGTTCATCCAAGCAAAGCTACACTACTAGGCTCGTGTAAGGTTATTCCTCAAGAGTATCAAAACCTAAAATGTTCTAGTATCGACATTACAAATTTTGAAGATAGATTTATAGAGCCATTGATAGATGAATTTCTTTCTGAAGAATTTGGAAATGAGATTACCTACCGTGCAGCATTACGCTATCAGAAAACCTATGAACCTTTCAAAATTCCAGAAACTACAAACTCAAAGGTGCTGCGTTATGAAGGTGTTTATCTGATCACAGGTGGTTTAGGTGGAATAGCTTTAACATTGGCTGAGTATTTAGCTCGTAACCTGAAAGCGAAGCTGATACTTGTTGGCAGGTCTTCTTTGCCTCCAAAATCTTTGTGGCAAGAGCAAGACTATTCAAAAGAGCAATCAGAAAAGATAGCTAAATTAAAGCTTTTGGAAGAGCTTGGTGCAGAGGTTTTGGCTCTCTCTGCAGACGTTGCAGACAAAGAGCAGATGCAAGAAGTTTTGCAGCAAGCTAAAGAGCAGTTTGGAACAATAAATGGTGTTATTCACACGGCAGGAGTTCCTGTTGGTGGTCTGGTTCAGTTAAAAACTGTTGAAGCAGCAGATCGGGTAATGAGGGCTAAAGTTGATGGAACTATGGTGCTTGATGAGCTGCTAAAAGATGAGTCGATAGATTTCTTACTTCTCTGTTCATCATTAAACTCAATTTTGGGTGGTTTTGGACACGTAGCTTATGCTGCTGCAAACGCTTTTCTAGATAGTTATGCACAATCGAGAAATCTGAAGATAGGTTGGACGGTATCAGTAAATTGGGATACTTGGCAAGAG
>JAEUQL010000673.1 GCA_016789295.1 Blastocatellia bacterium
ACTCCTGATGGTGGCAGTATAAAAGTTCTATTTAACAAAGATGAGAAGAAGATCAAAATAGTGGTAGAAGACAGTGGGGTAGGTATAGAAAACTCAGAGATAGATCGTATCTTTGACAGGTTTTATGCTGGTAGTAACAGTATGCACCATCAGTCGGGTAAGTTTGAATTCAACTCCCGTGGTACTGGTTTGGGGCTGGCAATAGTAAAGAGCTACATAGAAGCACACAAAGGTACTATTTGGGCAGAATCAGAAGGCAACGGCAAAGGCAGCCGCTTCTACATCCTGCTTCCACTAGAAGCAGGAGAATGAAAAGAATGTATGAAAAGAGCTGCTGTAAAATCTTGATGAGTTGGCTATTAGTACCTTCTTGGCGATAAACTTCAAAAGTTTAGAAAACCTTCTGTAGAAACTGCTGTAAGATGTACTCTAGACAGTAGTTCCCTGTAGTTTCTCATTACTTCCATAGTAGAATTTTCAAATCGTGTTTTCTATCAAGTATTCAGAGCTGGATATACCATCTCTCTTGGCCTAGCAGAGTTTCAGAATAATAAAATAGTAAAAGTTTTCTACTAATATAATTAAATTAAAAATTTTGTTGAAAAGTTTTCTTTAGAAGAATAATATAATTTTATCTTTTAGTGTTTGGCTAACTATTAATAGCTAGATATAAAATTTTTAATACAAGCTCTGGTATTCTGACAAGTAGCCAACTAACATATTATCCTGTAGTAGTTTTTGCTATATAAATATTTATCATTTCATAAATCAAACACGAGAAAGAAGAGTTGCTAATGACTAGGTCAGAATATCTTGCACACGTTAAACAAAGTAATAGCACGTATTATGTTCATGAACTATCTGAACATCTGAAAGGCACTGCAAATCTTGCCAGCATTTTTGCAAGTAATTTTGGCAATAGTGACTGGGGATTTCTAGTAGGTTTATGGCACGATTTGGGTAAATATCAAGCAGATTTTCAGCGACGTATTAAACATCATTCTGGCTACGATCCAGAAGCACACCTTGAAGGTAGTGTTGGAAAAGTTGATCACTCAACTGCTGGTGCTCTCTATGCGATAAAAAAACTTGGTAAACTAGGCCATATTGTTGCATATATGATTGCAGGACATCACGCAGGATTAACAGATTGGAAAAGTGAAGAGTCTGGACAAAGTTCATTAGCCTATCGATTAGAAAAAAAAGAGTTGTTAGATAAAACTCTTGCTGCTGACATACCTGAAGAGATTCTCAATCCACCTAAACCCACCAGTAAACCTAAACAGGGACTTGATATAGCTTTCTGGATCAGAATGCTCTTTTCTTGTTTAGTTGATGCTGACTTTCTTGATACAGAAAACTTTATGGATGACAGGAAAGCAGCCCTTAGATCGGGTTATCCTACACTGGAGGAGCTTTTTGAGAGATTTGATTGCTTTATGCAGAACAAGATAAACAATAGTCTGCAAACACCTATAAATCAGATTAGAAGAGCTATTTTTAGTGAATGTGAAGCAGCAGCAGAATCTGACTCTGGACTCTTTTCATTGACTGTTCCAACTGGTGGAGGAAAGACACTATCATCGATGGCTTTTGCTCTACGACACGCCCTCAAACACAAAAAGAGACGCATAATATATGTGATTCCTTACACTAGTATAATTGAGCAGACAGCAGACATATTTCGTGAAATATTTGCTGATGCTGTCATTGAGCAGCATAGTAATATTGAATCAAGCAGAGAGACAGTACGCAGTAGGTTAGCATATGAAAATTGGGATGCTCCAATAATAGTTACAACGTCAGTTCAATTTTTTGAATCACTCTTTTCTAATCGTACTAGTCGTGTTAGAAAACTTCATAATATTGTGGAGAGTGTCGTTATACTTGATGAAGCACAATTGCTGCCACCTGACTATCTTCTTCCTATACTTCACACTATCAAAGAGCTACAGCAAAACTATGGTGTAAGCTTTGTTATCTGCACTGCAACACAACCAGCACTTGAAAAGCGAGAGACAGCAGATTTTTCATTCTCAGGACTTTCAAATGTTAAGGAGATTATTTCTGAGCCAACAGAACTTCACCAAAAACTAAAGAGGGTCGAAGTTATCGTTCCTCAAGACATTTCTAGACAGAAGAGCTGGCAGGAAGTGGCTCAAGAGCTTCAGCAATATTCTTCGGTTCTTTGTGTTGTTAACAGTCGTAAGGACTGTCGGGAACTGTTTTCATTGATGCCCGATACTACTATCCACCTTTCCGCTCTGATGTGTGGGCAACATCGGTCTGAAATGATTCGGCATATAAAGTCACTTCTCAAGTCGGGTCAGAATGTTCGTGTTATTAGCACACAACTTGTAGAAGCTGGAGTAGATCTAGACTTCCCAGTTGTTTACAGAG
>JAEUQL010000674.1 GCA_016789295.1 Blastocatellia bacterium
AGTTTAATAAGAGATAGATTGTTAATATCCCTATTTTCACTTCCACCAAAAGTTTCAACTTCAGATGTAGATAGTTTTAGTAATGGCTTTAGGTTTACAAAAAGAAAAATAGGTGAATCTGGTTTTAGAATTTTTCTACTTTTTTGTAGGTTTGGATCACTTGATAGTGAATCTATCTTTTTATCAATAGTATCAATAGTTTGAGAAATACTGTTATAGTTGTTACTGACAAATATCTTAGAGTCTTTAACTGCAATAATAATTTTTCTATTTTTTGTTTCTAGTGAGTATTCGTGAAAATCGGTTTCGTTCTCTGTTTTTTTGGAAAGATGAGTAGCTTTGCCTGCCATTCTTTCTACAAGTGAGGCTGCTCTATCAAATATCTCAGATTTTCTTTTTTCAAGGCTACTATGGGTTTCAATGATCAAGACAAACCTGGGCAAAATATCGAGCTGTTGACTATTCTTATCTTGAACAGTTTCTGCATCAAGGCCGTCTATCGCTATTGCAAACTCGGCTCGGTTTAGAATCACTGTTTCTATAGATCCAAGATCGACATTGGACAACAGCCTTGAAACTTGACTAAAATAGGTAAGCTGTTGAGGTAGACCAACTGTGGGAGCGACTTTTGACCATCCTTCAGATTTGAATATTATGTCACTCAAGTTGGCTAGATTGTCTACTTCTATAAATACCAAGGTATTTGCAGATACATATTCTGATAAATCTTTATGCTCTTTTCTGTTAAAGTAGACATAGACAAAGAGGGCTATAGGAAATATGATGCCTACAGACAAAAGAAGAAATATTTTACGCTTAGAGAGATTTAAAAAAGCCATATTGAGAAGAGATAGTATCATTCGTACCATATCAAAGCAATCCAACAGGAAAAGGTAGAGCGAGTACTCTAATCGAACTTTAGAAATAGGTAACAAAATAACGAAATAGCTAGGGGGCTGTCTAATGAAAGCCATCTTTGTTCGTCTTGATGGAAAGAAACAAGGTGAAGTTGAAGAGTTTGAAAAAAGTCCTATAAGAATAGGTAGAAGCTCATCCAATGACCTGATGCTTTTTGGAGAAGAGACTAGATCATCTTCTAGGCATGCAGAAATTCTGTTTGAAAAAGGGGCTTTTTTTATACAGGATCTAGCAAGCACGAATGGGACTTTTGTAAATAACCAGAGGATTTCAAAACTACAGCTTAAAAGCGGAGATGTTATAGAGTTTGGTATGGGAGGTTCGAAGTTGAGGTTTGAATCTACCAGCTCTGAGCAGATACCAATCTATAACAGCCAACAAGTAGTAGAGCCTGCCAACAAGGAGTTTGGTCGAGAGACTGTAAAGATAATGCTTGACAAGGCTATAGACAAATCTGCAAGACCTTGGAAGATGGCTTTAGCTATAGTGTTAGCTGCATTGATTGTAGTGACAGCAACTCTACTACTCATAGTCTCTTATATGCAAAACAGAACTGCACCATCTGAATCCACTGTCACTAAAACAAACCTCAGCTTTGCCGAGATTGCACAGCAGAACCAGAGAGCTGTGGTGCTCATATATAATAAATTTGAGCTATATGACAAAAATGGAAATTTTGTTGGAGAGCAAGTATCAAATGGTTCAGGCTTTATCATAAACAGAGATGGAGAGATAGTAACCAACCGTCATGTAGTAGAACCGTGGGAGTTTAAGCAGTTACTAGGTAGTGATAGATTTGGTGGTTCAGTTACAGGAAAAATAAAGCAACTAGGTGTATTTTTTGCTGATGATCCACTAGATCAAGATCATATGTATCTTGCCAAAGATTACACTACTTCAAAAGAGGCGGATATTGCAGTACTGCGGATAAGACCACCAAAAGATCTACAACCAATCAAGTCGGTAAATGAAGATATTCAAGACATACGTCAAGGTGATGAGATAGCTGTACTTGCATTTCCATTAGGGCTTGACATTAACGAGTTGACACAAGACAAAAGAGCCAAGTCTTCTTTGACCAAAGGAATAGTAAGTAAACTTCCTGACAATAGAAAGCAGATACAGCTCGATGTAGCAGCTTATGAAGGTAGCAGTGGTGGGCCTATATTTAACAACAAAGGGGAAGTGATAGGACTTTTGACCTCTGGACCCAATGACACACTAAATTTTGCTACTCCTATACAATATGCAATCAAACTACTTAGGGCTAAAAGAAAGCAATGAAAATAAGGACTTTTATATGCTTGGAGTTACCCAACAACTTGATCTCTCGACTCTCTGAGCTTCAGAAGAAGCTAGCTCTTTTGGGTGAGTCTGTCGGTTGGGTAAAACCTACAAATATACACCTAACACTCAGATTTCTTGGTGATGTTGAAGCTGAAAGAAAGTCAGAGTTTAAAAAAACTGTAGAGAGTG
>JAEUQL010000675.1 GCA_016789295.1 Blastocatellia bacterium
TTGTGAAGGAAATTCTGTAGTTCTTAGTGCGGGGGGAGGGAATACTTATTATTGGATTGGAGCAAACATTGATAATCCAAATCAATCATCAATTAATGCTACTCCTTTAAGTTCTGGTATTTATAGAGTAGAAGCCAGAGCTTTTGCCAACAATCTAGTTCTGTCAGAGCCTTTGCTTATACAGTTTAGAGTTGCCAAAGCACCATTTCCTTGGACAACATTACTGCTTTCAACACTACTTTCTCTAGCACTTTCTGCACTTTGGTGGGGGTATCGACAAAATAGTAAGCTTTCTACAATAAATATAGAGCTTGCCGACACCAACAGACAGCTTGCAGAGACACGGCTACAACTTGCGAACGAGACCGAAAATGAACGCCGGCGTATATCGAGAGATCTACACGATCAGACCTTGGCCGATCTTCGCCGCCTCATATTGATGAGCGATCAGTTAAGCAGCGGTATTGGTATCGATCCGAAATCTTTTAGGCAGGAGATAGAGTCTGTTTCTACAGAGATAAGAAAGATATGTGAAGATCTAAGTCCTTCTGTGCTGACCAACGTTGGCCTGACGGCTGCTCTACAGTGGGCACTCTCTGAAGCTGTATCACACTTACCAGATGAGAAACGTTTTGAGTATGAGTTTTTGTGTGATGATATGATAGAAGATCAAATAGAACTAGATGCAGGAACACAGATACAGATCTATAGAATATTTCAAGAAGCTATAAGTAACGTCTGTAGGCACGCAGAGGCTAAATTTGCTAGTCTACACATTGAAATAGAGAAAGAGTCTAGTCTTGTCATTACGCTAGAAGACAATGGTCGAGGAGTTGCAAAAGCCAACAAGACAGGTAGAGGACTGAGCAACATCCGCTCTAGAGCAAGTATGATAGATGCAACAGTGGAATGGCTTCCAAGAGAGAGTGGCGGAACTTTATTTAGGCTAAAAAAGCCTTTTTTGACAAACTAGCCTCGAATAGTAAGCAAAAATAAAATTTGGAGAATTTAAGAATGTTAATGAAACAGTCTGTTTTTCTAGTCCTATGCTATCTTCTATTTAACTTTTCAGTATTTGCTCAAAGTTCACAAAACTACAACGATTTTTCGCAGTTGACTTTAGAAATGAAATTTGGAAAAGAGCGTTTTGTAGTATTTGAGCCTCTAGCTGTTACTTTTACCCTTAAAAACAGCACCAATAAGCCAGTAGAAGCTCATCAATTAATGAACTTTGAGTCTAACTTGTTGAAAATATTTGTTCTTGATGGCTCACAGAAAAGGGAGATGCTCAGAGTAGAGTCAGAAGCCAACCTCTCTGAAGAGGCTACTTTTGAGATAAAACCAGGTGAAGAGCTTAGATACAATGCTCTTTTAACTCTCGATCTTGATAAAGCCTTTCCTACACCAGGCAAGTACAAAATTCAGGCAGAGTTGTATCCTCTCAAAGGAAAAACTATTGTTATTTCAAATATAGTAACTATTGAGATAGAAGAGCCAAAAGGTACAGATCTTGAAGCCTATAAGTTTTTGATAAGCAACAGACAAGAACCTCATCTGCTTCTTGATACTGGTGATCTGCATACAGACCCGGCTAGAGTCGAGACCATAAGCTCTTTTTTGAGTAGTCACCCTGCCAGCCCATATTCAGACTACATTGCCTACACGTTGGGTATCTACTATTTTTATAAAGAAGAGTACAAAAAGAGTGTTGATCTGCACGAGCAGTTGTTCAAGAAGCAAGCTCTTCTTCTCGAAGATAGAGTTATTCCTTACCTTATAGTTGGCTATCGTAGACTTCGATCTACGGAGAAAGAAAAGTTTTTCAAAGAGGTTGAAAAAAAGAGGGTAGTAGAGATAGAAGAGGCAAAGAAGAAAGGTATCTATATTATTAAGTAGTATATTGGAGGATAGGATGGAGAGTATTCTTGTTCCAACTTTGCAGAAGTTTAGTGCTGAAAAAATGACCAAAATAAATATATTTGAAACCGAGCACTTCTTCTGTGACATCTACTGTTTTGAACCAGGTCAGTCGCAGAAACTTCATACACATAGTGATGCTGACAAAGTCTACTTTGTACTCAAAGGTGAAGGAAAATTTCAAGTGGGAGAAGAAGTAGAAAACCTTGGCCCTGGATATGCAATTCTTGCTAGATCTGGGCTTATACACGGAGTAGAAAATAGTTCTTCACAGCAGCTTGTAGTTTTAGTCTTTATGTCTCCAAACCCAAACATTAAGAAGGTTTAACATAAAGCAGCAATAACAGAATCAGCTATCTCTTTAACATCCTCTTTTCTCATCTTGGGATAGAGAGGTAAAGTTAATTCAGAAGCAGAGTAAAATTCCGTGTTTGCTAAGTCTTGACTCTGATGGATCTTTCTATATGCAGTAA
>JAEUQL010000676.1 GCA_016789295.1 Blastocatellia bacterium
TTCAATTCTCCAGAAGTCCAAAGAGCTATGGATTCTGTTCCTTACGAGATAACCGAAGCCCCAAACGGTGATGCTCGTGTTCGCATTCAAGCAAGAGACTATTCACCACCTGAGATCTCAGCAATTCTTCTGCAGAGGTTGAAGGCTGCAGCAGAAGACTTTCTTGGTGAAGAGGTAACAGAAGCAATTATCACCGTACCGGCCTACTTTGACGATTTTCAGAGGCAGGCTACCAAAGATGCAGGGAAGATAGCAGGTCTAAACGTTCAGAGAATAATCAACGAGCCTACTGCTGCTGCCTTGGCTTATGGTCTTGGAAAGCGTAGTAATGAAAAGATCGCCGTCTATGACCTTGGCGGTGGAACATTCGACATCTCCATACTGGAGATGAATGATGGAGTTTTCGAGGTTCTTTCTACGTGTGGAGACTCTTTTTTAGGTGGTGAAGATTTTGACCAGAGGATAATAGATTGGTTGATAGAAGAGTTCAGGTCTGAAACAAATATAGATCTAAGAATGGATAGGTTAGCTTTACAGAGGCTCAAAGAAGCAGCAGAACGCGCAAAGTGTGATCTATCTTTTACCTCGGAATCTTCTATTAATCTTCCATTCATCTCTGCAGACTCCACAGGGCCAAAGCATCTGGCTCGAATTATTACAAGAGACAAGTTTGAAGAGCTAGTTAAAGACCTTGTTGAAAGAACCGTAGATCCTTGCCAGAAAGCTCTTTGGGATGCTAGGCTAAAGACGGCTGACATAGACAAAGTGCTACTTGTGGGTGGTCAGACGCGCTCTCCAATAGTACACAGAAGAGTAGAGCAGATCTTTGGCAAGAAGCCTTCGTCCGAGATAAACCCTGATGAAGTTGTAGCGATGGGTGCATCTATTCAAGGTGGAGTCCTTTTAGGAGAAGTAAAAGATTTAGTATTGTTGGATGTTATCCCTCTATCACTTGGAGTTGAGACTCATGGAGGGCGTTTTACAAAGCTGATAGACCGTAACTCCACTATTCCAATAAAGAAGAGTATGATCTTTACTACACTAGTGGACAACCAGTCTACTGTAGAGATACACGTACTTCAAGGTGACAATGAGCGGGCAGCCATGAATCGTTCATTGGGTAGGTTTGAGTTGGTGGGTATACCTCCAGCACCAAGAGGCGTTCCACAGATAGAAGTCTCATTTGAAGTAAATGCAGACGGAATAGTCCATGTTTATGCCAAGGATAGGCTTACAGGTAGAGAGCAGAAGATAACTGTTACTCCGGGAGGGGGACTATCGCCACAAGAACTTGCTGACTTGGTATCTGAAGCCCGTGGTTATATGTGATCAGTCTGCAAAATTACCACACTAGCTTGAGTTTCACTATTAGTATGCGTATACTGGGCTAGCTTGTAGCTATGATAGAGAAGATAACAGAGATAGTTCACCAAAGCCTGGATGTAAAGTGTCGTTTCTTTGCGGCTCACACAGCAGATGTAAGCCGCGTAGCAAGAACGATAGTAGAGGCTATCAAAGCAGGTGGAAGGCTATATCTTTTTGGAAATGGTGGGAGTGCTGCAGATGCGCAACATATAGCAGCCGAGCTTGTAAACCGCTTCAAGTTCGATCATCCACCCATCCCAGCCGTTGCACTCACTACCGACACATCACTTTTAACATCAATAAGCAATGACTCTTCATTTCTTCACGTCTTTAGTCGTCAGATAGGCGCATTCGGAAGGCGTGGAGATGTAGCTGTTGGCATCAGTACGAGTGGCAATTCACCAAACGTTATTGAAGGCATCAAGCAAGCAAGGCAAGCGCAGATGACAACTATATGCCTATTGGGCAATGATGGTGGGCAACTGGCACAACTTGCAGATACATCGCTAATAGTTCCAAGTTCTTCAACAGCTCGTATTCAAGAGGTTCATATAATGATAGGACATATACTTTGTGAACTGATTGAAGAAGACTTGTACGGTTCACTCAAGCAATGAGTATCTACGATATAACTCCATTCGATTTTAGCAAAACTAGAAGTTATCCTTTGACAGGAAGGTCTAGTAAAGTTACGTTTAAGAATCTAGCTTCTACACACACTCCTCAAAGTACATTTTCTACTTGGTTAGATAGACTACCTGACATTCTTGCTGCACGTGATCTAAAGCGATTGGCCAAGCTTGTAGTTGAGGCCAGACATCTTGGTCGTGCTAGCATAGTTGGTATGGGTGGGCATGTAATAAAGTGTGGGCTTGCTCCAGTAATTATCGATCTTATCGATCAAGGTTTTATCACGGCTGTTGCAATGAATGGCTCTGCTGCTATACACGATTTCGAGATGGGTTTAGTTGGAATGACATCTGAAGATGTAGATTTTAGCCTTGGCAAAGGTGACTTTG
>JAEUQL010000677.1 GCA_016789295.1 Blastocatellia bacterium
ACTAGCCATTTTGCTCTTTTCATATTTGTTCCCTCTTTCTCTATCAAAAAAACAGAAGTTTCCTATGGAACCCAAAGTCTTAAAGATCTTTAGGTTCCTAGCTGTTTACTATTTTTACTAGTAACTAAGCCTAGCCTGCTGGTTTGAAAGTTTTATTTATCTTTGCTAACTCTTCCAAATAGTAATGTCCTCGGTCATCTGGATAGAGTACTTTAGAGAGAAAATAGTTGATAGGTGAATATTTAGGCTTTAGATCCTGAAGATAAATACCACCTGCTAGAAGTGTACTGTTAATGGATTGCCATTCCTCGGCTGGTAGCTGATCTTTGTCAGGACGTGCAATGTTACATTGACAGGTAAAAACAGAAAGTAGTTGATCAATACATATGCCTAAATCCTGAGGCTCTTCTATTTCAAAGCTGTCAATCTGATCAAAAGCAAAACCAACTTTGTGGCGTATTTCTTGAAATCCCCACCTGTCACACCATCTTATGGTAATAGGGTCGTACTCATTAATCTTCACATTCTTCATTGTAATGCCCGCATAAGGGCTTGTACTGGCCTCTTCAGGCTGTCTTGCTACTTGCCCATTTCTTGTAAGAGCCATTAGAGCACCTATTGCTACCGAAGTTTTTGCTTTCTTTAGATCATCCTCATTCAAGAGTGTAATGTTAAATACGTGCAATTTCTCTAAGTATCTATACTCTTCATCTTTCAATGACTCAGACTTGAGTAATGCATCAACAATGTACTTTAAGATCTGCTTACACTCTTCTTTGATCATATTTTTTGCACGGCGTAACTCAGCAAACATGAGAAGTCCCCAAGCATTACCACTCAAAATAATATTGATCCCATTTGATAAAGTGGCTTTATTGTCTATCACAGCAGCACATGCTTGAATTAAGGCATATGTAAGAATATGCCTAAAAAATAACGATGATCGATATTTAATGTAGGATGGTCGCCCCATTCCTTCTTCAAGAATTTTGCCTTCTTTGGCAGTAAAATCTTCATCTTTTGTTTGATTGATAAGTACCGAATAGATGGTTCCAAGTTCGGCATTTACAGCCTGCTTGCTAGACTTGTAAAGAGCTTCAACATCAACTTCACTTGTACTAGACAATATTTTTGTAAGGTGTTTTTTGAACTGAGCATCACCGTAAACAGGTTCATTAAAGCTTTTGTCTGCAAATTTGAAAAACGATTTCCCAGCTACTCTAACACTATCTAAAACTAAAAATCTGTTATCGTGTCTAATAGCAATGTCAGATGTTCCACCTCCAATATCAACAAAGACTTCCAGAATACCTTTACCTCCTGCTGTTGCTCTGGACGAGGCTGCTATCGCAGTACTTTCATCAACTTCAGAGACATAATTGAACTTATCAGCAGAAGGACAGCAAAGTGCACGAAGTTTCTCTATAGTCCGACGCGCTTCTTGATGAAACTCCTTTCGCGCAGATGGAGAAAAGGCTAAAGGAAAAGTAAAAACATAGCTTGACGGCAAGGCATGATGAGTAAAGAACATCTCAGCATGCGCATAAAGCAGAGAACGTTCAAGAAAGAGTGTACGATAAGCCGATTGTTGGTCAAAATCCCACTTCAAATTTTGATGGAAATCCCAAAATTCTTTTAATTGACCTCCCATAACCTGTGCAATGTTACTACGTAGAGTTGGTATATCAACTTGAAAGACATGCTTTATCTGAACTTCACTAGGCTTTACTTTTTCTAATCCAACTCCTTTTCTCGAAAGTAGTATTGTTGGATAGAAACCTTTTTTGACATTCCAACTAAATGGAACAAATCCTGGTTCATCAAAACCTTTTGCAGGCGGATCACCCCAAACCATTTCTGGACTGAGACTAAAGAGAAGTGATTTTGGCTCACTTTCATCTATACTGTAAGCAAAGCTAGTGTTACTTGTTCCCAAATCCATTGCCATACTAGCATTTTTTGTAAAAACCTCTTGTTCATCAAACTTTGTAAGAACGGCTACTCCGCACTCGCTGTTGTTACTATCTTTAAGCATCATTGCTGCAGGACGATTTGGCTTCTCACCACCTTGTAAGAAGGTTATATATTCGTAGTCTTCTATCACTTCAATATTCTCACCACTCATACCATTCTCATCTATGAGAAACCATCTTCCTACTTCCTGCCTATTACCTTTGCCGTAGGCGGCATAGAAGTGCCACTGTGTGGAGACTTTTGGAGGCCAAAGAGCAAGTGAAGAGTCAGGCAAAGCTGTTGAGCCAACCGTTTCAGCTAGCCACTTAATCTCTTTTTCTCCTCACTCGAAAGGAAGTAGAAATCACCATACAAGCTCGTCTGTGGCTCTGAATGAAGTATCAGTAAATTTTCTTGAACCTGTGTTG
>JAEUQL010000678.1 GCA_016789295.1 Blastocatellia bacterium
TGGCTCAACTTGCCACTGACTTTTTTCAAAGAAGTTAGAGTAAGTTCAAAGGCTCGCCGGACAGAGACGGCGAGCCTAATTTTTTTCTCTAAAACCTTAAAGGAGATTCCGAAAATGTCATCTGTAAACTGTACCGAATGTGGAGCCGATGCTCCTTGTAGTATCAACCTCGTGGTAGGCGAAATAGTTCCTTGTCCAGATTGTGGAGTTGAGCTTGAAGTCTTAAGTATTGACCCAATAGAAGTAGCCCTTGCACCAGAAGTTGAAGAAGATTGGGGAGAGTAGCAATGTATATAGGAATTTTACACTCACGAATAAGAGTTGAAGAGAAGTTAATTATTGAAGAATTTGAACGCCGTTCTATTGACTATGAACTGATAGACACTAGAAATGTAGTTTTTGATCTGCAGCGTGACAACTTAAAACGATTTAGTGCTCTGCTCGAACGATGTGTCAGCCACTCACAAGCACTTACTAGCTTAAAAATTTTGGAAGGCTTGGGCATAACTTGCGTCAACAGATATAGTGTAGCTGAAACTTGTGGCGATAAGCTCAATACAACTATTGCACTGATCAACGCCCAAGTTCCTACTCCTGAAGTACTTATTGCATTTACCCCTGAATCGGCTCTTGAAGCTATCGATAGACTCGGCTACCCAGTAGTTCTTAAACCTACAGTTGGATCGTGGGGCAGGCTTCTTGCTCGAATCAATGACCGAGACGCTGCCGAAGCACTCCTTGAACACAAAGAGACTTTAGGTAGCTATCAACACTCAATATTCTACATTCAAAAATATATTCAAAAGCCTGGACGCGATATACGCAGCTTTGTAGTTGGAGATGAGACTATCTGTGCAATTGCTAGAAATTCCAACCACTGGATAACCAACACAGCACGCGGAGGCCGTGCAAGCAATTTTCCTGTAACTGACCATATTCATTCAATCTCACAAGCTGCTGCAAGAGCAGTTGGTGGTGGAATACTTGCTATAGACCTACTAGAAACAGAAGATGGACAACTTCTGGTCAACGAAGTTAACTACACTATGGAGTTCAAAAATAGTATTGAACCCACAGGAGTAAATATTCCAGCAAAGATTGTTGACTATGTAATAAATGTTGCCAAACAGAACCACGACAAGACACCAACAAATAGTGACGAAGTTGAAGAGTTGGCAGTTGGAGAAAGAGCATGAAAGTTACTATTGTTGGTGGCTCTGGATATGTTGGTGGTGAACTGTTGAGGCTGCTGCTAGCACATCCAAATGTAGAGGTTCAACAGATAACTTCTGAGCAGCACGCAGGAAAATACGTCTACAGTCAGCATCCAAACCTGCGTGGACGCACAAAGCTTCAATTCACCACCCTTGACCAACTTGCTGCGTGTGACCTGTTATTTTTGGCACTTCCACACGGCCAGACAGCAAAGAGTCTGTCTGCATTTACAGCACTTGCCCATAGAATTATCGACCTTTCAGCAGACTTCAGGCTTCGAGACGCGACAGCATACAGAAAATGGTATGGTTGGGATCATCCTTCTCCTGATATGCTCTCGCGTTTCGTTTATGGACTGGTAGAGTTTCACCGTGAAGAGATTAAAGAAGCTAGATGGATAAGTGGTGTAGGTTGTAATGCAACTGCTACCAATCTTGCACTGTGGCCACTTGCTCGGCGAGGTTTGATAGAGCGAGCAGTGGTAGAAGTTAAAGTAGGCTCTTCAGAAGGTGGTAATCAGAGTAGTGCAGCCAGCCACCATCCAGAGCGTAGTGGTACTGTCAGATCTTTTGCTCCAACTGGACACCGTCATCAGGCTGAAATAGAACAAGAGCTAGGTAGTTTTGAGCTACATTTTTCGGCAACTGCCGTTGAGCTTGTGCGTGGAGTGCTCTGTACAGCACACGCTTTCCTTAAAGAACCATTGATAGAGCGTGACATTTGGAAGATCTACCGCGATGACTACGGACAAGAACCTTTTATCCGGCTTGTAAAAGACCGAACAGGGATCTACCGCTATCCCGAACCAAAGATTCTAGCAGGCACAAACTATGCCGATATCGGCTTTGAAATCGACCAGCACTCGAATCGTGTTGTCCTGATCAGTGCTATTGATAATTTGATGAAAGGTGCGGCTGGAACGGCTGTTCAAGCAATGAACTTGATGTGTGGATGGCAAGAGACGCTGGGGCTTGACTTTGCTGGCCTCCATCCAATCTAAAGAAGTTTCAGAAAGGGTCTGGAAAATGCTTGTAGTAAAGCTTGGTGGAAGTAAAGGAATTAATATAGAGGCTTTCTGTGATGAAGTAGCGAGGCTTCAGCGTGACCGTATTCCGATGGTAGTAGTTCACGGTGGCTCACATCTCACAAATGAAGTAGCAGAGA
>JAEUQL010000679.1 GCA_016789295.1 Blastocatellia bacterium
TAGAAAGGATATCGAGAAAGTTTATATCTTGAGAAGTATGTTGTTGTGCTGTTAGAGCCATTCTAGAAGATATCTCAGCAGGTACGGCAAGTAGTTCTGGGCTATTTTTGGTATAAGTTCCAAACTCGACTTGTCCTGCAGCATGTGCAGCCAGTGCTTTATAGAGCTTAAAGTTAGACTTTTCATCATTAAATTCACTAATACTGTTTGGCAGATAGATAGTCTGACCATCACCAATTTTGTGTTCATCGGCTACTTCACTAACAGGTTTGATCATCATCTGCTTGCCTGTAAGTCCTTCAACATAGAGGCGCAAGGTTTGTGATATAGATTCCAGAGTGATACCACTATCACCACTTGAAAGAAAGCGGCGGCTAGATTGTGATTCAAGAGCGTAGTAGGCTTGGGCTTTTCTAGGCTCTTTCGCATAGAGAGTTAGGCCATTAAGTGCCCATTGCTTGAACTGTTCTATAGATGCAGAGTTTAGAGCATAAGGACTTGCTTTGAAGCATTCGACTGCTGATGTTGGATTGGTTTGACAGATCTGGTTTACAACTTCCAAAACCTGATTGATAACAAAAGAGTTTCTCTCTTTTTCAGCAGATTTTGTTAAAGAAGAGAGTATTCGAGGGCTAATTTTAAGAAAGTTATATCCAGTAGCATTACCTTGTGAAGCGATAGCTATAGTCAACTGTGTCCATTTTTCAAAAGCAGCAGAGTTGGCAATCTCTAAGACTTTTGCTGCTGCACGCAAATATTGATAAGCGATCCCTCCACTCTTTTCTAGAAACCTGTTTGTATAGTCAAAAAGTTGTGGCCAGCAGTATCGAGTCTCTGGTGTGAGGACTTCTGGCAGAGAGATGAAGAACTCAGCCGCAGTATTTCCAGATCGAAATACAAAGGTTTTGGTGATTTCAAGCATTCTGTCTGTGAAGGTGATAGTCTGTTCTGTGGAAATCTCTTTTTGATCAAGTTGATCAAGTTTTTCGAGGTACTTGATCACTTTAGGTGCAGCCTTTAGAAAGTCACAACTATGTTTGACGGAATGTTGGGCAATCTCGTATGCAATCTCTAATACTTGTAGTGTGATGCTCTCTTTCTCAAGTTCAGAGAATATTTCTGGTAAAGACTTGAAACATTCGAGAGCTAGAGAAGTTGAAAGTCCTGCTTGCCTAAAAGTGAGTGTAAGTAAGCTAGTGTGAAAAGAGGTAGATATTTGAGAGACTATTTTTGCGCTGTTTTGAAAAAAGTCTATAGCAGAATCAGGGCTGTTTGAGGCAAACCTTCTTCCGATCTCTCCCCAGGTACGCAGATCATCACCGCTTATTAAGCGTGAGACTTCAGGGGCATTGATGAAAAACTCCATTGCTGCTCTGAGAGAGACAGAAGCAACCCCTATACCCGAATCTAGTATCTGTAATGTTTTATCTGATTGTATCAGACCAAGTTTTGAAGAAAGGTTCTCAAGAGCCGATCCGGTTATGCCTTTGAGGTGCTTCTGAAGAGTATTTCTAACGTGACCGTGCATATTGTCCATATTTGTGTCTCTGATTCCGCCCGTAAGGTGAATATTAAACTGTGGGCTTAAAAAAGTGAATATTCAGTGGCTTGTATAAAAGAGATGGAGTTTATGCTCAGGTAATTAAAACCCTGTAGGTTAGAATTGACACTAAACTTTAACAAAAAGGTTCTAACCTACTGAAAACTATTGACAAATAGATATAAGAATGAAGTAATAGAGTACTAAATAAAAGGAATTATTCTTGGAACTTGTTCAAGAAACTAAGTACAAAGTCTTGGAGGATTAAAAAATGAAGAAGTTATTGCTACTGATAGGAATTGTGTTCTTCACGTCCTTATCAGCAATGGCACAAGAGGTGTCCAAGGTTGATGCTTTCATAGGTTATTCTTACGTGCGTGCTCCTGAAGAGTTGAATCTTAACGGTTTCAATGCTTCAGTAACAGGTAACCTCAATAACTACTTGAGTTTTGTAGCCGACTTTGGTGGCACATACAATTCAGGTGAAAGTTTAACCACTTTTCTATTTGGACCACAAGTAAGCTTGCGAACAGCCAACAGCAGAGTTACCCCATTTGCTCGTGCACTTTTTGGCGCAGCCCGCACAGATATCAGAAGAATCCCGAATGAGAAGACAGGTTTTGGTACAGCCATTGGTGGTGGACTCGACATCAAGCTTACCGACAGGATCTCATTGAGAGCTATTCAAGGTGAGTACCTTCTAGCCCGTTTTGAAGGCGACAACAGAAGCCACACCAGAATATCTACAGGTCTTGTATTCCACTTTGGCAAAAAGTAAGCTAAGAATAGAAGAATTGAGAAGGTGCTCTGTAAGAGCACCTTTTCTATTTTAGAAGT
>JAEUQL010000067.1 GCA_016789295.1 Blastocatellia bacterium
AAGTTTTTTTTTACTAACGGCAGATACTCCAGATAGACTTTATGACACTACTCGTCTACTAGTAAAACCTGAAATGTGGGGACAGCTACAAGGTGATCTAGCTGTATGGAATAATGATTCTGAAATTGTCAGCACACAGAAAGTAGCCAACAGGTATTACACTGGCAGCCTCAGCATTACTGGGTTATCTCAATATTTCTTTTCAAAGAATCCATATCTTTGGATAGTAATTTTGTTAGCAGTTTTTGTTGTACTTGCATTTTCAAGTAGACATTTGCTGAAAAGATATAAACTCAGAAATCATCCACACGCTTAATACAGAAAGAGGTACTATGAAAAACAGGATCATAGGCATCTCCTTACTACTTCTTCTAGGTAATGGTTATACAATTGCCACACCCGTAGAGAAAGGAGTAGCCAGAAATAAGATTGATCGTCAACTATCAGAAGCAAATAAAAGCCTTCAAAAAGGCTGGGTAATGAAGGCGATAGAAGCTTTTCAAATGGTTTTACGTGCCAACCCTACTAACCTTGAAGCACGGCTTGGCCTAGCAACAGCAGAAGAAAAACAAGGACTTTTAGACAGAGCTGTAAAATCTTATGAAGCAGTAGTCGAACTAGATCCAAACCAAACAACTGCTCTAGCCAGGCTGGGAATACTTTACTCCCATAAGAAAGAGACTTGGCCAAAAGCTATCTCTAATCTTAAAAAGAGGCTTGAATTAGAAGAAGACTTAGAACTGAAAAAGCTACTTGGGGATCTACATATGTGGAGTGGGGAGTTTGCTGAAGCAGAAAAAGTCTATCGTCAATTTTTACAATATGACAGCACCGTCTTTACAAACCTTGCAGAAGTACTTACTTGGCAACAGAAAGGAGTCGAAGCATTACCTATCTTTCAACAACTGCGTGCTAATAATGTAGATTTTGATGAGACCGCACGATATGCAGAAGCTCTTGCATACTTTCAAGCTGAGAGATTTTTTGAAGCAGAAGAACGATACCTATCTCTAACTAGAGATTTTACAAAGATAGAATACAGAAAAGACCTTGAAGCTATACGTAAAGAAATAACCTTGTTGCCAGAAAGAAATGCTTTTAAGATAGCTGAAAAAGCTAGGCTAGAATTTAAGAATGGCAATACTAAAAGTGCATTTGCAAGTTTTGAAGAGGCTTTGTTGTTGTTTGATAGCATGAAACTGCGCCTTGAATATGCAGATCTTCTCTCTTCGGTACCTGAAGAGAGAGAAGAAGCTCTTAGGCAGCTCTCTCTTATCGATCCACAAAATCAAGAAGTTTTGGAGAGAAAGGCTAGAATACTTGCTTCTATAACAGAAAGAAGAGCTGAAGCTTTAGGGCTTTACTTAACATTATACAAAACTTCTCCAGACAATGATTCTTTCAAAGAACGTATTGTAGAGCTGCTTTCTTGGCAAGAACTTGACCAAGAAAGAGCAGTGTTAGCTGAAATCTTTCTCTCAAGTAATGATAAATTGTATCCACCATTGATCCGCTACTATCTCAGAAACAATCAAAATCTTAAAGCCATAGAGTTATTAGAACAATTTTTAATCACAGGACTGAATCAGAGCCTAGAACTTGAAAGTAGACTACAGCTTGCACGAGCTTACAAAAATACCAACAGACTAGACAAAGCCAAGCAAGAATTTGATAAAATTCTCCTCTTAGATCCTGACAACAGAGAAGCCTATGAAGAGCTTGGCTGGTATCTTCTAGCAGAAGGTAAACCAGTAATGGCATTAAAGAGCTTTGATAAAGCAGTTTCAGAAAGTGCTAAAGTAGGAAAGGTAAATGCTTTACTTGCATTAGATAGACCTATTGCTGCGAAACAGTTGTTTGTTACTATAGTGCAATCTGAAGACCAATCTACTCTAAACTCTCGTATTGAAATGGGCTTAAGTAAAGTGTTAGGAGATAACAGAGCACGTTTTGGCATATCATACAACTTTCGAAGCGGCCCAGAATCAGTTAGAACTATTGACGGTCGTGAGAATGAAAGTAGCAGTCTTAGAACTATACGCTATGAATCATCTGTTGCTATTAAACTAAATACTAACTTTGGACTCTTCACAAAAGCTGCCAGGCTAAATCTTGATGGAAAAGCACTTGGGGAAGCAAATGGTTTTGAGGGTAGTATTGGTCTTAACTATGCCCCAAATGATCAGGTTAGATTTACCGGTGAACTAGGAGCATCAATTGGAGCAAATACAACATTCTTAAACAGGTTGTATATAACTCCTAATAGAAGGGTTAATTTCTTTTTTGAAGCTTTTCGGCAGCCTGTAACAGAATCTTTTATAGCATATAATGGAGTTAGAGGTATAGATAACACGCAAATAGGTCAAGTTCTTTCAAATGGTGGAGGTTTTGGAGTGAAGTTAGAGCTGATGAAAGCTACAGAAGTAAGGTTTGAGGTTCTAGTTTCAAATTTAACAGCTAGTAATCTGACAAATAACTTTAGACAGCAATACTCTTTCAATCTTGGTAAAGAGATTAGCAATCAAAAAAGATTTACCTATTTTAGACCTAGCATTCAGGTAACAGCACTCTCTTTTAGCAAAGACTTAAACACTATTGCTTTCACTTCTAAAGAAGGAATAAAGACACTTGCCAGAGGTTATTTTAGCCCAGATAGTTTTACTTCGGCTGGTACAAGGCTAGATTTTGCAATAGAAAAAGATGCTTTACAGATCAAAACTGGTATAGGTCTAGCAGCATTAGTTTCCAACGGAAGTAAATCCAGGTTTTTCTCATCAAGTACAACATTTGGTATTGATGTCAATACTAATATAAATTATCAGATAAATAAACGTTACTTATTTGACCTTGCATACACCTTCACAAATTCTGGAGTTGTTTTTAGAGAAAACCGTCTGGCTTTTAACTTTGCAATCAAGCTTGGACAAGATAAATAGACTATAATCTCACCTGGAGCGGTCTATGCAAAAAGTAGTTGTCTTAATTTTAACTCTAATGCTCTGCTTTAGTAGCTTGGCACAAATATCGAATTCTCGAAAACCCCAACAAGCCCTTTTCTCAACTACTAATGAAATACTTGAAAAATCTTGGCAAGTTTATAAAGAGAAATTTATACAAAAAGATGGTCGTACTATTGAATGGAAACGCGAACAGATAACTACCTCTGAGGGACAATCTTATGCAATGTTACGCTCTGTCTGGATGAATGACCGGCCTACATTTGATCTTGCTTACAGATGGGCAAACGAAAATATGCGCCTACGCGGAGATTCTCTCTATTCTTGGAAATGGGGAAAAAATAACGAAGGTAAATGGTCAATACTTGATACAAGCGTAGCTACTGATGCCGATCAAGACATAGCTTATGCACTAATACTTGCAGCAAAAAAGTGGAAAGAGCCTAACTATGAAACACAAGCTAAGTTAATACTCATTGATCTATGGAAGAAGACTGTTGTAGAAACATCCATCGGGCCAGTTCTCACGGCTGGTGATTGGGCACCAAAACAGGCCAAACCAACAATAAATCCTAGCTATCTAGCACCTTATGAGTATCGCCTTTTTGCTAGTATTGATCCAGATAGACCCTGGATGAAGCTAGTAGACAGCTCTTACAAAGTTTTAGATAGTTCTGCAAATCTGTCATCAGTTAGTCTTATACCTGACTGGTGTGCTATAGAGCCAAGTACCGGTAAAATTCTTTTAGCTGAAGGGTTTACACAAGGAGAAGGTCATTCATATGATGCTTGGCGCACAGCTTGGAGAGTAGCATTTGATGCAAAAGTTGCACCATCTACAGATAAGCGTGCATCTATTTTTCTGAAAAAAAATAGCTTTATTTTTAATTATTGGATAAAAAATAGCCGCATTCCAGAAGCATTTCAGCCTGATGGGTCTTTAAGAGTAGACGTTGAAAATATCGCTACAATAGGTTGCTACTTACCCGCATTTGCAGTCATCAGTCCAAAAGTAGCTCAGCAACTTTATGAAAAAAGTCTCTTGGCGGGCTTTAATCGGATGGCAAAGTCTGGACTTTGGGGTGACCCTCTCGACTATTATGCCCAGAACTGGGTCTGGTTTGGTATAGCTCTCTGGTCAGGAAAAACAATAGAGTAATTAGATTTTAGGAAAGCAATATTTCTCTACTAATAACTTTTATCAATCTATCTTTTGATGATATATTCGGCCAGCATCACCAACAGCCCAACCAAAAAAATTCTGAAAATCAACGCTATGGAAACCTTCTTCACTAAGCTTGTGCCACGTCAAACCATCATCGGTTGAATAGTCTGAACCATTTGGGCCAACAGCTACAAGACTAGTCTTCTGTCTATAACTACTAACATAGGAAACAGAAGATCTGTAACCTCCTGGTTGTTTATTAGCTAGCTTCCAGCTAACTCCTCCATCATTAGTAATTGCTACAAGTTGCTTTTGCTTGTCAGGCTCTTTGTAGTCACCACCAACAGCAACACCATGCAAAGCATCTCTAAATGCAAGCGAAAATATTCCAGAAGATTCATTTCCAGAAATTATTGGAGTTGAGCTTACTACCCAACTGCTACCTCGATCCGTTGATCTAAAAACTCTTGCAGCAGATCCACCCGTCGCAATCCAAGCATTACTCTTACCTTCTGTAACAATAGATGTACCACTTGCTGCGAAAGCAGACTCTTCTGGTAAGGAATCTGGTATATTTTCTACTTTTTGCCAGTTCTTCCCACCGTCTGTTGTCTTAATAACCAGAAGCTTTCCATCTACTGGATCACCGAAAGCTACAGCATTGTTGCTATCCCAGAAAGCAAAGCCATCAAAAAATGCTTTTGGATCTCGATTTTTGTATAGTAGTTTCCAGTTCTTACCTCCATCTTCTGTTGCATATATTCGAGACATCTCACCTTGACCAATGCTGAGCAGATAGGCTCTTTTCTGGTCAAAAGCTTCAACATCTCTAAAATCTAGTTCTTCGGCTCCAACAACAATACCAGAAGTCCAGCTCTTTCCACCATCAGTAGTACGTGTGAAAGTTCCTTTGTTACCACTAGCCCAAACTGTATTTTTATTAACAATAGATACAGCTCTAAGCCTTTCAACTGTTCCACTTTGCTGATGATGCCAGGCTGCAAATGAAGCAAAAAAGAGTAATAAAATAACTTTTTTCATTATTATTAACCGTTCTTGAAAGTCAGGCTTTGTTGTGAGAAGTTGTGAAAGCAAAAGATTAAACCCGTCTGTTCAACACCAAGAAATCCTTTGAACTAAGACGGGTTTAAGAAAAAAGTTTTTAAGCGCAGTTTTCAGCTATCCAACGCTCGGCAGCAATTGCAGCCATACAACCAAAGCCAGCAGCCGAAACTGCCTGCCTGAAATGTTTGTCGTGTACATCACCTGCTGCAAAAACACCTTCAATATTGGTTTCAATGTTATGACGAGTGACAATATAGCCTTGCTCGTCTAACTCTATGATCCCTTTCAGGAAAGCTGTACTGGGTTTGTGGCCAATAGCAACAAATACTCCATCAATTGCTTCAATTCTCTCCTGACCTGTTATTACATCTCTAAGCTTTACAGCCTCTATATTTTCTCCACCCTTATATTCAGTAATGGCTGTATTCCAAATAAACTCTATCTTCTCATTGGTAAGTGCTCTCTCTTGCATTACCTTACTTGCACGAAGTTTATCCCTTCTATGTACAACAGTTACTTTCTTTGCAAATTTCGTTAGAAAAACTGCCTCTTCCATAGCTGTGTCACCACCTCCAACAACCATAAGGTGTTTGTTGCGGAAAAACGGCAGTGGGCCATCACAAGTAGCACACGCAGAAACTCCACCTTTGGATCGAAACTCGTCTTCACCTGGAACATCAAGCCATTGAGCCGTTGCACCCATCGCTAGAATAACCGATTTCGAAGTAAACCATTCCTCTCCAATTAGTAAACGGAAAGGCCCTTTATCCTTAAATTCTACTTGCTTTACATCAGCCTCTATTATCTCTGTTCCAAAACGCTTGGCCTGCTTGAAGAAGCGTTCCATCATCTCTTGTCCGTGAATTCCTTCTGGAAATCCAGGATAGTTTTCAACTTCTGTTGTAAACATCAACTGTCCGCCTGGAACTTCTGTCTTTTTTGCTTCACCTGCAGCAACAAGTGGTCGCAGATTGGCTCTTGCAGCGTAGATCGCTGCGGTCAGCCCAGCCGGTCCTGAACCAACAATAATTATCTCCCTGTCTTTTTCCATCTATTTCCTCTCTTGAAAGTTGATTGTTAGTTTAGCCGACTATTCTAGAGTATTTTGATCATGGAGATCGAGACCAGATGGCAGGTTCTACCTAGAATCACTTCGATGGCCTACTTGCTGGCATTCGCCACTTGTATGTAAGTGTAAAGATGTCCACGATGGTGTATTTCGTGCTCACAAATTCCATCAAGAAGATACTTTTTAGGAAGCTTATTTGCTCCAAGTTGTGCAAGTTCTTCAAACCTATCTTCTGGAAAATCTAAGAGTGCAGCTTTGCAGTCTTTATGTATATTTTCAAATGCTGTAATTACTTCTTCTGTGGTATTTAAAGTTTCAAGTCCTATATTTGAAGGGGTTTTACCAACAATAAGTCCAACCAAAAAAAGCTCTGATTGTGGTATATGCTTCATCAGATCCCCCAAACTTACATCAGAACCGGCAGGTTTCCAATTGAATTTTTCTGATGGAGCCGTCTTCATTACATTTATTGACTGTTGATGAACCTTATCCCATTTTTCGAAAAAAGCTGTAAGGTGTGAACTAGACATACTCCCCTCCTTAATTATCTATTCTGTTTTGACAAGAGGCTCTTTACCCTCAGCTTTCTCTGCTGACAGAAACCTCTCCAAGCGCTCCTCTTCACCACCTTCATCCATATAATTTCTGATTGTATATTTAAATACTTCTCTTGCATCAAGAACTGCAAGGATGATCAAAGACAATGCCAAAATGATAGAGGTAAGCCAGTAGAGAGCAAAAAACCAAGGATATCCTAGAAAAGCTCCTATGTTTGTATAACCAAAATATGTCATAGCCAGTACTATGCAAAGCACCAGAGCACCAAAGATGCGGCGTGTAAAGCGTCTTCTTTCGTAATCATTGACAGCCCCAGATAGACGTGCATCTTTGTATCGACGCACTTCGTGTCGGATTAGTAAAGATGTAATAATCAAAGCAGAAAGGAAAAGAAGGTTAAGCTTCCACATTGTCGCTAGTATATCTAAGAAGCGACACAAAAACACTAGAAAGATATATTTATTGAGCAGAAACCGAAGGCAAAGCGTTACTTTGTAGTCTATAGTTCTTTCTTGCTCTAACAATGTATTGACGATTAGACAACTCGACTTTCAAACTATATAACTCTCCACCTTTTCTATCCCCGTCAGGATAGAATCCCAACTGATACTGATATCTCAACTCTTCGGCTATCTGATGAAAGACCTTCTTGAGGTCAGAGGCTTCGCTCTCAAAAAGTCGTCCAGCCGTTGAAGCTGAAAGGTCTTCAAGAAAGTCTACTGCCTCTTGATTCTTCTGTTCGACCTGTTCTCGCCTTCTCTGCTGATCGCCTCTTGACCAGATATCGCCTAGCCTCGACCGCCTTCTGCGAATAGGAATTCTACTGTCATCGATAAACTTTGCAGGGGTTGTGTGATAGTAGACAGAATAGATCATTGTATCCGACTCTTCGGCATTGTAGAAAAGCTGTTGAGTTCGAATATGGCTTTTATGGTCTTTACCGTCTGTTAGAAGAATTATTGCTTTTCTACCTTTTATTTGCTTGAAATATTCATTTAATACTCTACTAACAGCATCTCTTAAAACAGTCCCTATGCTAGCCCCTATCTCTGCACTATCTATTCTACTTTTTAAAAGTTTCTGATCGCTTGTAAGTTCACTCAAAATGTTTACTTGATAGTCGAAGCTGACTACCATAGCACGGTCTTTAGATCGAAGTTCTTTCAGAAAGCCTTTTGCAGCATCTTTGATCTCATCAAGCACAAATCTGGTACTTTTACTTGTGTCTATCAAAATAGCTACATTAAGTGGCTCCTCAGCAGAGTCAAAAAAAGCTATCTGTTGACGTACACGGTCTTCATAAAGTGCAAAATCTGCTGCCTGTAGACCGCTTATATATCTACCATTTCTATCACTAACTATAACTGGCACAAGAACTAAAGTAGCATCTACTTTAATAGTTCCTTCTTCCTGAACAGAAGCTTTGTTAATATTTGCAGTAGTCAGAAAAATTATTAACGCAAGAAACAAGAGAAAAAACGTCTTCATCACTCCTCCAAACTCCATTTGAAAAAGTAAGACACAAGCTTTAGAGCGTCTTTAACAGAAAGAAGTTTGAAGATTTGGTGAAGTTTTTTAAAGAAGAAGAAAAAGAGCCGAAAACTGTTTGCCTGTTCTCCTATAAATCAACTATATATTGATTTTGATCCTCTTGCTCTACACAACAGCTAGACTCATATGGAGACGGGTTAGTGAATTTTCTAGCCAACCTGAATGAAGCTCAAAGAGAAGCTGTAGTTGCACCACTTGGTCCCTGGCTTGTTCTGGCAGGTCCAGGAACAGGTAAAACACGCACTCTTGTAGCCCGCATTCAATATTTAATTGAACAGTACAATATAAAACCAGACCGGTTGCTAGCTGTTACTTACACAAATAAAGCTACTGAAGAGATGACAGAACGTTTAACGCAAGCACTTGGAAATCGTGCTAATCAACTTCAGATAGGAACCTTCCATTCTTTTTGTATAGGTGTTCTAAGAGATTGTCACCAAGAACTTTCACTTTCCCGTCATTTTACAATAGCCGATGAAGAGCGACAGTTACGCATTATTGCTCGTGTAGCACCTATGCTGGCTGGAGAACGACACGCAAAACATCTAATAGGCCGTTTTTCTGAAGCTAGACTAAATCCAGAAGATACACGTCCACTTACAGCTATGGAATATCAGTTTCAGAAACGTTATGAAACTGAACTAAAGAAGAATGCTCTCTTAGACTTTGATGACATATTGTTTCTAACCAAACGCCTCTTTTTTGAGCAGCCACCTATACTGAATCGATACAGAAAACGTTTTGATGCAGTGCTGATCGACGAGTTTCAAGACACTGACCGTGTGCAGTATGAAATAGTTAAACAGCTTGTTAGCGAACATCGAAATCTTTTTGTGGTGGCTGATGATGATCAGTCAATATTTTCTTGGAGAGGGGCAAATCCTAAAAACATAGACCTTTTTCTAAACGACTTTGTCAAAGAAAGAATAATAGTACTTGATAAAAACTACCGCTCACATCCAGATATACTTCTACAAGCCGAACTACTGATTTCACAAAATCACCCTTCAAGAAAGAAGAGCTTACATTCATCAAGACGAGAGATTAAAACTACTGTAGAGCCTGTCCGAATAGAACGCTTTGCCAATGATAAAGATGAAGCTGATTTCATTATTAAAGAGATACTGCAACAGATAGAAACATCTGAAAAGCTTTCATCTGTGGGTCTTGGATCAAAAATCTCCTATTCAGATTTTGCTATTCTTTATGCTCGCCATTCTGTAGGTGAGTATTTAGAACAAGAGATGATGAAGGCTAAAATTCCTTGCCAACTTGTAAAAGGTAAATCGTGCTTTGATCAACCAGAAATTGTTCGCACCCTCAACCTACTTAGACTTCTTTACAATTCTCGTGACCAGATAAGTCTTGAAGATTTTGTCCGTCAAGAAGTCGATGAAGTTACTTACACACGCTTAAAAGCGATGCAAAGTAAAGATTTTCTACCAGACTTTCGCACAGCACTAGACCGCTTTATTAAAGCTTCTTGGGCACCAGAACAAGAAAGACAGCAGATACAAAGAGTAGTTGGAATTATCACAAACCTGAAACTTTTTAAGGAGAGTGGTAATAGACGATTATCTGAGCTTTTTACAGAGATCCTCAATTCACTTCGTAATCAAGAAGTACTGGCACTGTCGAAATATAGTGACAATTTAACCGACCCTATCTTTTACCCTAGAATGAGCGAAGCAGCCAAAGCACTTCTCGATGCACGCTCAAAAAATAGGAAAGTGTTAGTTTCAGCAAAAGATCCAAGAGTAAACTTTCTAGCAACTGAAATCTTAAAACGAACCCTCGGCATTTCCTGTCAAACATTTGAAGATTTTATTGCCGAAACACTAGCAGATCAGCAATTATATGAGCCACTTGTAATAGCACTTGATGGAGAAGAGTTGCTATATGCCCACAACAGCCTTCAGCTTTGTCATCAAATAGTTTATCTTGGCCTTGATTACAGCCCCAACCTTCGTGATCTGCTCTTAGCTCAAGACGGCATAGTTGTAAATCCAGAGGAGGTTTCTGTTGCAGAACGTGGTTTGGAGGCTTCAGCAGTAGCACTATTATTTAAATTATGTCAGGCAGCTACAGGCTTAAACACCAGTGAGTTTCTTGCAGATTATGTAGCAATAGATATAGAGACTACGGGTCGTGAAATAGAAAAGAGTGACATCATAGAGATTGCTGCAGTACGTGTACGTGCAGGAATACCAACAAATGAAGTTTTTAGAACACTCTTAAATCCAAACTGTTCTATAGAAAATGAAGCTATGCAGATCCACCTGATTACTGAACAGGATGTAGCAAATGCACCAAAGTTTGCTGATATTGTAGATGAATTCTTAAATTTCTTGGGACAAGACATGTTAGTTGCTCATAATGGATACAACTTCGATTTTCCTATAATCAACCGTAAATTAAAAGAAGTGGGAAAAGCAAAGCTTGGAAAACGCATATTTGATACATTGCCTATGGCTTCTCGCCTATATCCAGACAGAAGCGCAAATTTGGATGCTCTTGCAAGCGTTTTCAAAATAGACACTGGGCAACGACATCGTGCTTATGACGATACAGTGACTCTAATAGAGATCTTTGAAAGACTTAAAAAAGAACTCAACTCAAGACTACGTACCACTTCTTGTGAGCAGTCTATAGACCTTGTTGCTGCAGGAATGCTCATCGAGCAAGGCAAGATCGCAGATCCAACTGCAATCTTTATTAAAGAAGGTCTTACAAGACTTGCTACACCAAATTCACCAGTTATGGAAAGTCTTTCACAAATGGGAGAGAAGAGAATATACACACTATTGGAACAGACAAAAGCCGAACAGTTTCGCGAAGGAGCACCATTAGAAAGATTGTCAAGATTTACACACTTTGAAGAGATAATAAATAAATTTGAAGGATACAATAGCTTGGATTCAGCAATAGAAGCCTTCCTCGATTTTACAAGCCTTTATCAGCAACAAGACGACTTACGCCAGCGTAATGCAGTAAATCTAATGACAATATATGCAGCAAAAGGACTTGAATTTCCCAGAGTTTTTATAGTCGGCCTTGAACAGAATATGCTACCTAGTTTCTATGCAATAGGAAGCAAAGACCCAGATCAGATTGCTGAACAGAGACGGCTTTTGTATGTTGCAATAACACGCGCCCAAGACCAGCTAATAATTACCACCTGCTCTTTAC
>JAEUQL010000680.1 GCA_016789295.1 Blastocatellia bacterium
TAGAGTTTCAGGCGCAGGAACATAAGAAAAACAGTTATAGGCATAAAAGCCTGCTAAAGAGACATTCCTGTTAACAAGGTGTAGTAGAGTGTGAAAGCGGTTTGAAAACCAGATAACTTTGCCTTGCCTTGACCAAAAGAGCATCAAACGGCCAAAGCAGTCCCTTTGCATCTCTAAACCACTATCAGATAGATGCACTTTGATATCCTGTTCTTGTACAAGACCAGAAGCCGATAGAGAAATCTGATGTTCATCAGTTTTGGTACTAGTGATGATAGTTTTGCTATCTGATACAAGGCCAAAGTTTACTGAATGTAACTCTACTGCCTTCGAAAAAGAGTTTTTTCCAAAAACCTCTTTAGCTTGACACAACAGATCTGAACTGTTTACGTAAGGGCTAAAAAATCCTAAAAATAGAGCCATAGTGGCTTCTCACTCGACACGAAAAACCTCAGTTGAAATAGTTCTACCTTCTATCAACATCTCTACTTTCCACTCACCCACTGGACTAGATGGATCTATCTTACATTTACACTCAGTTGGCCAGACAGCCCTATCTACAGTCTTTGTCTTCCAACTGTTTTGGTTGGCTATAGTTCCTGAAGGAGTGTACCAATTGCAAGACATTGAAAGTTTTTCACCAACAGGGGCATTCTGTAGAGTTACTTTGTAGCGCAGTTCACTGTTTTCTTGTCGATTCACACTATTAACCTCGTTTGCATTTGTGGCTGTAACTAAGGTTGACTTTGAAGTAGTAATTTCTGACATCTGTTTTTCCAATCTACTTCTACTCGAAACATAAAAATAGACTCCTACAACAGATGGAACTACAAAAAAGAGAAAGATAGCAGCAACGATACCAGCTATAACTAGTTGTCTTCTTTTTTGTGCACTTTTCTGCTGATCTTGTACTTGCAACTGATGCATTGCGTCATCAAGAAGGTCTACAGGAAGGTTGAGTTCTTTCAGAACCGATTCAACCTGATCTTTGCCAAGGGTCGTTAAGTTGTGATTTTCACGCTCTTGAGATAAGCGCGTTACTTCAGCAACTACTTGAGCCAGTTGAGTCTGCGTCAACCTCTTCTCCATAAAAGCTCTTTCTCCATAGTGAGAAATTTTTTCTAGTATCAACTGCGATTATATATTCTAGTCTGCTAAAATTCTATGGAAGCTCTCAAATAAAGCCAGTAGACAGAGATTGAAGCATGTTTCCTGAAATTGTTATCTACGGTGCAACTCACGTTGGATTGACCCTTGCTAACTGTCTTGCAAAAGAGTTAAATAAAAAGATCCTAGTAGTTGATCAACTCCATTCTCCACCAGAAGCACCTCATGGGTGGGACTACCATTCAAGTGAAATGAAACCTGTAGAACAGATAGATCACGCAGAGACAGTTTACATAGTTACAGATGAAGATAAAGTTAACATAAGAATGGCTCTTGTGATACGTAACTACTGTAATAAAGTTCGTATAGTTGTTGCTTTGGCAGAGCCAAGACTAGGTAAAAAATTAGCTAGGCATATGGATAATTTCTACTATCTAAGCCCTTCAGAACTGGCAGCTAAAAGATTTATCGAAGCTATCTATCTTCCATGTCAAGAAAACAGAGCATCTAACGTACAGTCTGAGCAATTTTATGATCCTGAAAGTCCAAAAACATCCAGTATAGACCCACTTATAGTTCAAGCATTGACAGTGATCACTCTGATTGCAAGCTTTGCAGTTGTCTACTTCCACTATGCTGATAAACTCTCTTGGATAGATTCTATCTATTTTGTAGTAACAATGATGTGTACTGTTGGTTTTGGGGACATTAATCTCAAAGACTCTAGTACTATGTCAAAAGTTATTGGCATAATACTTATGCTAGTTAGTTTTACGACAACAGCAGCAATATTTGCTCTAATTACAGACTCACTGCTTAGGCATAGAATAGTCTTAACTTTTGGAAGTAGAAAAGTAAAAGTTTCAAACCATATAATTGTAGTTGGATGTGGTTCTGTAGGTTCTAAAGTTGTTGACGAACTAATCAGGTTAAAAGAAGCTGTTGTTGCAATCGACAACCAACCAAGCGGAAGATATATGCCTGCTGTATTCTCAAAAAGAGTTCCAACAATAATTGGAGATGCACGCTCAGGACAAATTCTCAAATCTGCAAACATAGAGAAAGCTAAAGCTATACTTAGTGTAACCAATGACGATCTAACAAATCTTGAAGTAGGACTTAATGCAAAGTTTTATAATCCAAATCTACGTGTAATCTTGAGAATATATGATCAAATGCTAGCACAATCACTACAAGAAAAGCTTGAAGTACAATTTGCTTTTAGTATGTCTTCTGTTGCAGCTACTGCACTAGCCGAATTTGCATAC
>JAEUQL010000681.1 GCA_016789295.1 Blastocatellia bacterium
CAGACTGTAATAGTTAAGTACACAGGTTGGCTTACCAATGGTAAGAAGTTTGACAGTTCATCTGATCACGAAGGTACGTTCGATTTCATTCTTGGTTTTGGTCAGGTTATCAAAGGTTGGGATGAAGGTGTAAGTACTATGAAAGTTGGTGGTAAGCGCAAGTTGATAGTTCCACCTGAGCTTGGATATGGTGCTCGTGGAGCGGGAGGCGTAATTCCACCTAATGCAACACTTGTCTTTGATGTTGAGTTAATTGACGTCGAGTAGACAGAGGAAAACCTCTTTACTTCTTTTTGTGTCATATGATGGTATAGTTTTTAAATTCACTAAGACATTTTTACAAGACGAAGCCATTGTTAGTAGTTGATAGAGGCGAGACTATTTATCTTGTAGGGACAGATTAGAAAGTGTCACAAAAGAAGTTGCAAAACAGATCTGTTATGGCGTATATCGCTTGTGTAGTAGCAGTTGCAATAATGCTAGGCAGGTGTATATGATGAGCTTGAAGTCAAACAGTAAAGAGGTTGCTTTGAGAGAGGTAGTTCACAGCTATTTGCAGGACTTTCTCTTTCGCGAAGATGAGATAGCTTGGTCACACCAACAGGGCTTGCGCACCAAGCGTTGGACTTACAGTCATATAGCTCAAGTTGCATTACAGTTTGTGCAATATCTTGCAGCAAATGGAATTAAGAAAGGTGACAGAGTAATCTTTTGGGGGGCAAATTCTCCACAATGGGTTGCTGGATTTTGGGGCTGTCTTGCTGCTGGTGTAGTTGTTGTTCCTATAGACTGGCAAAGTAGAGAAGATTTTGTTGCGAAAGTAGATGCTCAAGTAGATGCAAAATTACTCCTAATTGATAAAGAAAGAAGTGATAAAGTTAGAGAACTTCAACTTGAAGTAGTTTTTTTTGAAGATCTGAAAGAGAAAGTTGGTGCCTACGACTACAAGCAGACAGAGATGGCTAGTGTTGAAGGCAAAGATCTTGCTGAAATAATCTTCACATCTGGAACCACGGCTGAGCCAAAAGGTGTTTGTCTATCGCACAAAAACATTTTAGCCAATCTTGCACCTCTTGAAGAAGAGATAAGAAAATATACTCTTCTAAAAAAGCTTTTTCATCCTATAAGATTTTTAAACCTTCTGCCGTTTAGTCATGTCTTTGGTCAGTTTATGGGTATATTCATTCCTCAGCTTTTATCAGGTGAGGTCTTTCTTTTCAACTCTGTTCATCCTGTTGAGGTGATGGAGTTGATCAGACGTGAAAAGATATCGGTTATGGTAGCTGTACCAAGACTACTGGAGACATTACGAGAGAAAGTTGAGCGGGATTGGATAGACAAGTATGGTCAGTCTATAGAACAAGAGCTTGAAAAAGCAGAAGGGAAGCACTTTATAAAGAATTGGTGGAGATTTAGGTCTATTCACAGTCAATTTGGGTGGAAGTTTTGGGGTTTTGTTTCTGGAGGTGCAACGCTTGCGTCTGAGACAGAGTTATTTTGGAGAAGGTTAGGCTTTGCAGTTATTCAAGGTTATGGGATGACTGAGACAGCTTCTTTAGTAAGTGTTGTACATCCATTCAAGATGAGTAGAGGTTCTATTGGCAAGTCTTTGCCTGGTAGAGAGATAAAGATAGATGGGAATGGAGAGATACTTGTTCGTGGTGAGAACATCTCTGTAGGTGTTTGGCGTAGTGGTGTTACAAAGATTACAGATGAAGAAGGATGGCTAAGGACTGGAGATATAGCAGAAAGAGATTCAGATGGAAACCTTTTCTTTAAGGGGCGCAAAAAAGAGGTAATAGTTACGTCTGCAGGTATGAATGTATATCCACAAGACCTTGAGAGTGCATTGAACCGCCAGCCAGAAGTCAAGACAAGTGCAGTTGTAGGTATAGAAGGGCAACGTGGAACAGAGCCGGTGGCCTTCTTAATACTCAAGCCTGGGAGCTATGACGCAGCCAGCATAATAGCGCGGGCCAATGAGTTACTAAGTGAGTATCAAAAGATTAGAAAGTGGTATATTTGGCCTGAAGAAGACTTTCCCAGAACATCAACGCAGAAGGTTAAAAAAACTGATCTGATAGCTGCTATGAGTGGAGATGAGCCAGTTAGGGCGACATCTGAGTTTCTTATTTCAAAGATCGCCCAGCTTTCCGGGTCTAATTTAGAGTACGATCCAATGTCAAAAATTACAACAGATCTAAAGCTAGACTCACTTGGTAAAGTTGAACTTATAAGTGCTTTAGAAGATTATTATCAGGTAGAGGTAGAGGACAGTCTATTTACCGAATCGATGACGCTTGCAGAGATAGAAACAATTATTAAAGAGAAGCTAGGAAAGAAGGCTGTGTCATTTCGTCACAGTGGTCTGG
>JAEUQL010000682.1 GCA_016789295.1 Blastocatellia bacterium
AACATAGAATGGGCTTACAAGCGACTGCCCATCTTTGAAAGTTCGAGCAAAAGAGGCAAGCATCATCATTCCTGCAGAGATGAAGAGTGAAAGTAGTACAGAACAGACCACTATTACAGGAATAGAACCAAATGGAATCTCAAATGAAAAATTGTCTGTGCTAGCTCCAAAAAGCGGCGAAAGTACCGACTTCATAGAAAAGAGCATAGCCGCAAGGTTGAGCATTCCAGCCAACAAAGACATAGTAGAGACATAGAGATACTTGGCCAACACTATCTCTGTTCGTGATGCTGCAGTAGTGATGATAGTCTCCCAAGTAGACTTCTCCCGCTCTCCTGCAGTACTGTCTATTGCTGGATAAAAACCTCCAAGTGCCAACATTACAATAATAAAGAATGGTAGTATCAGCCCAAGTACAAATTGCCCCATCTCACGCTTCGTTGCTACATTTTCACTCTCAAAAGTAAACTGCTGAAAACTCCCTTCTGTAATTCCAAGTTCAGTAGCACGCTTTTCTAAGAACTTTTCCCTGTACTCGTTCAGCTTTTCTGTAAACCTGTCCAAGCCACTCTTGCTTCTATCTTTCGACTCGTCATAGAAGACTTTTACTTGAAAATTTCCTGCTAAACCTTCGTCCCTAGCAGGAAGAAGCTCTACTATAAGATCAAGATTCTCTACAGACATTGCTTGTAGAGCGTCTGTTTCTACTTTAACTTCAAAACGCTTGTCTTCATCAAGAAAACGTTTTAGCTCTACTTGTAGAGCTTCTTCACCTTTAAGCATCAGCCTCGTAGAAAAACCTTCGGTCTGTCCACTAACAAAAGAGATTCCTGTATATATCAACCACAGAATTGCTGGATAGAGAAATATAGGAATAAGAATGCTGTTTATGACAATGCTCCGCTCTCGCATCGCAGAACGAAGCTCTCGAATGTAGAGAAGTTTTATATCTGCCCAAGACATAAGCCGATATTAAGCCATAAAAACGGTAAAAAGTGCTAGCAGGAAATTTTCTTGCTTCCTATCTACGCTTTTATAGTTATTATTTCAATTACATAGGAGGAAAAATCATGTACATCGAGTTTAACAGAAATGCGATCAACCCTATTGAATGCTTTCGGCAAAGTTGGCATTTGGTCAAAGACCAGTACTGGATGTTCCTACTCATCTCTGTTGTGAGTATGGTGCTTGGAAGTGCAGCCCCACTTGGCCTTCTACTAGGCCCAATGATGTGTGGCCTATATCTCTGCTACTTCAAAAAAATGGATGGCGAAAGAGTCAGCTTTGATATTCTCTTCAAAGGTTTTGACTTCTTCAAAAATAGCCTCATAGCGACTCTGATACAGGTTGTCCCAATAATGGTCATCTCCTTACCCTTCTCCTTCTTTATAATCGCTATGACTCTGGGAAACTCACGCCGATCAGGTCCACCAGATCCCTCTGTAATGCTTCCAGTTATTTTTGGAAGTGTTGGCTTGATGATGGGAATCGGTATACTGATAGGTATAGTTTTCATCTTTGTCTTTCCTCTAATAGCCGATAAAAACTTGTCCGGGTTTGAAGCTGTAAAGATTGCAATATCGGCTGCATTTGCAAATTTTTGGGGAATATTGGGACTTTTCGGTGTAGGTTTTATCTGCGGACTGGTTGGACTGGCTTTCTGTTATGTAGGAGCATTTTTTATTCTTCCTATCACTTTCGGAGCATATGCAGTAGCTTACAGACAAGTCTTTCCAGCAAAATCTTAATTCTTTCTAAATACTCAACTTCTGGTGGAAGTGCTGAAAAACATTCAACACTTCCTTGCTCATTCTTTTTATACCCTAATCTAACCTCTCTGGGTTTTATCTTTCATTTTTGAAAGAGATAGTTCTTGCTAGCCTATTTTCTTTTTACAAAAGAAGTGTTAATGTAGCTAACCGATAGATAAATACAAAATCTCTTTCATTGGGAATACAAAATATGCCCAAACACTCTCCTGTTGATGTAGTAATCCTCACAATCTTGCTAGAAGAGTATGATGCTGTTCTAAAAAAGATTGAAAACCCACAACCCCCACAACTGGAAACTAACTTATATGCTTGGGAAGTAGGAAAAATAGGAGCTTACACTGTAGCAGTAGGCATGATAGGAAGAGCAGGTAATACAAATAGTAGTCAGGCTACGTCTGATGCTATAGACTGCTTTGATCCTCAATATGTCTTTCTAGTTGGCATAGCTGGAGGCTTAAGAGAAGTTGAAAAAGGTGGAGTAGTTATTGCAGATATCATCTATGGCTATGAATATGGAAAGATTGAAAAGATTTTTACTCCAAGAGTCAATTTTACATATAGAACAGACCTTGGGCTTTTAAACATGGCCACAG
>JAEUQL010000683.1 GCA_016789295.1 Blastocatellia bacterium
CATAGCGTATCAGACCATTATTTGTTCCAAACCATAGTATTTTTTCACTATCTTCATAAATAAAAAATATAACATTGCTTGAAAGGCCATCTTTAACAGTAAATGTTTGAAACTTACCATCTTTTAGACAACTGATCCCTCCTCCATTAGTGCCTACCCAAATATTGTTCTTGCTATCTTCAAAAACAGAAAGTATAGCCTCAGACCCAAGCCCATCTTCCAATGTATAGGTCTTGAATTCTGATGGAGTTAGGTAAGAAAGACCTTTGGAAGTTCCTATCCATAATGCTCCTTCATGGTCTTGGTAGAGTACACGAACTTTTTTGTTTGGAAGTAGATGTCTGGTAAAAAGGGTAAAAGTTCTCTTTTCTGGATCAAAATAGAAAATACCCTGATCGTTTGTTGCAACCCAAAAAATTCCTTCTTTGTCACGTACTATTCTGTGAACTATTCTTCCAGAATTTTCTGGCAGTTTATAACTGTCTATCAAACGGTTATTCTGAAAAAGGTTGATGCCATTGCCTGTTGTAACCCATACACGGTCACCTTCTACATAGATATCAAACGCTGTTTTATCATTAAGTCCTTCATTAGTAGCGTAGACTAGAAACTTCCCATTCTTTAATTTATATAGACCTCCACGGTATAAACCTATCCAAAGATTTCCTTCCCGATCCTCACAAAAGCCACCAATAGTATTATTGGGTAATCCCTGTTCTTCTGTTAATGAGTCAATCTTTCCATCTCTTAACCTACAGATCCCTCCACCATCTGTTCCAAGCCAGATGTTTTGATCTTTGTCTTCATAAATCTTACTTACATTATTATTGGTCAAGCCCTGCTTGGTGGTAAATTCTGTTACTTCTCCATCTAATTCTTGACGCAGTAAACCCTTTAATGTTCCTATCCAAATAACTCCTGAACTACTACAAACTAGACTCTGAACACCTTCTGTAATGCTGGTTTTCCAAAGCTTTAGCCTTTTTCTATCTATTTTATAAAGCCCTTTTTCAGTACCAACTAGGATATCACCTGATAGATCTTCACAGATTGCGTATACCCGCCCTATTTTACTCTTGTCTAAAGGCAGTAAAGAATAGAGCTTATCTGAATAAAAATAGTTTAACCCTTCCCTTGTACCAATCCAGATAGTTCCTTGAGAGTCTTGATAAAGAGAGGTTACTATATCCGAAGCCAACCCATCCTTAGTTGAAAAGTGCTCTTTTCTATCTTCCTGAAAAGTTGTTAATCCACCGCCGTTGGTACCTACCCAAAGCTTTCTATTTCGATCCTCTAAGACTGTCCATACACCATTATTTTTTATTTCTTTGGTATTTAGTCTATTAAAAACAGTGAATTTTACACCATCAAATCTAACAAGCCCTTCATAAGTTCCAAGCCACAAGTAACCTTCTTTTGATTGAATTATAGAGAGGATAGAGCTTGAAGGAAGTCCATGCTCTTTTTTCCATCCTTGTGAAACATATTGTGTAATTGACCTGTTGGGATCAAGGGCATATATTGGACTGGCAAAAATGATAATGGAGACTATAAGCCTAATATAAACTGCCAATATATCTGTCTTCCTACAGATTTTCTTTGTGACAAGCCCTGCCATATAAAACGGCTACTCCAAAGTAATCGATGTTCTTGCTGTTTTTATAACTTAAGGAAAGGATTTACCAAATGTAACTATAGCAGCAGATATTTGATTAACAAACAAGTTAATGAAAAATAGTTAATATTTCTATCTTTGTTTGTATATTTAGATTTTGAAGTTATCTATTTTATCAATAGGGTAGCAGTTGGTCGTCTTTACAAAGAGGAAGTCAGACGACCTTTCTGATCAACAATAGAGAAACTCCTAAAGCTTGAAGAAGACAGAAATGGATTTAAAAAGACGATCAAAGTGAAAACCAGCAGCAAGCGGAAATAACTAAGGTTAGCCTCATATGCCACTCTGTGAATTTATCAGCAAGGGGCAGTTATCAGACTCCTACTCTCTACTTGCTTGCCGATGTTAGACCTTTTTACCTTCTTTGCGCATCTTGGCCAGTACCTGCTCAATACCATGCTTGTTGATGGTCTTTATTGCATTTGTACTCACCTTCAGTCTGATCCATCGGTTTTCGCTTGGAACCCAAAACCTCTGTTCCTGTAGATTAGGAAGGAAACGACGCTTTGTGCGGTTGTTTGCGTGAGAAACTTTGTTACCAGCCATCGGCCTCTTTCCTGTGACTTGACAAACTCTCGACATAGAAACTCTCCTTTTTTTGATGAATAACCTGTGAATTTACACTAATTTCTTAACTCTTCAAACAAAAGAAGCCGGTTTTAAAAGAATAGTTCTGCACAGCTACCTG
>JAEUQL010000684.1 GCA_016789295.1 Blastocatellia bacterium
TCCAAAAGAGCGCTATTCAACAGCTATAGAGCTAGTACAAACTCTCACAGACGCAGCAACTAGGGCAAAACCTATATTTGTTCCAAAACAGAATTTTGAAGAGCCTCCACCTCTGCCAGAAGTTCGAGTCACAGGTACTTACTATGCTGCTTCAACTTGGCGTGGTGTTGCTGGAACGCTCAATCTAGAAGTTTGTGTAGGAAGAGAAAAAGAGATTGAACGTTTGAGAGAGAGTTTTGGTAAGGTAGCACAAGGTAGAGGCGATGCCATCTTGATAACTGCTGAACCAGGGGTTGGTAAATCTTTTTTGCTGCACGAGTACCAGAAGTGGGTAGAAGCTGAGGGTGCAATAGTGCTACCTGCTAGGTTTTATGATTATGGTGGTAGCCAGCTTGCTCCCTATCAAGTCTTTCTAGACACTTTGAGGGCCTGTTTAATGGGTGAACGCACTGCACCGATTACACAGAGAATAGATGTAGAACTACTCAAACAGCAGTTTGAAAAAGGCAAGACTGAGGAACTGGTAGAAATAATTCAATACAAAACAGGTGTGATTTTGCCGGGTGAAGCTTTTAGTGCTGAAGCACTTGCTGGAGAATCTGACAAGTGGCGCGTCTTTGAGTCTCTACTTGAAATATATAAAAGAATGGCACGGTCTGCACCTGTTGTATTTCTTTTTGATGACTTACATTTTGCCGATAGTCTCAGTCTTGAACTGATTGCTTATATTGTACGCAATAGCAGCTCAACACGCTTTCAAGTTGTGGCTACAGCACTTGCCGAAGAAGCAAAAGCTACAGGAAAAGTACTGAGAGGTTGGTTAACAAAACAGATAGGTTACAGCAACTATAGTGAAATAGCTTTGCAAGGTATAGCTAGAGAAAATGCAGAAAATTTTCTTACTGCTATCTTTGGTTCTGTTAAAGTATCGGATAGAGATTTAGACTATTTGTGGAATGAAACACAAGGCTTTCCATTCTATCTTGTAGAGCTGATTGAGCATCTGATGATCTCAAAAAAGATTGACAAAAGCGGCGATACTTGGAAGGTAACTGGTTTTGGGCAATTTGAAGTCCCTCCATCAGCAAATAATCTTGTTAATGCCAAACTACGTAGTTTTAATCAAACGTCTCTAAACGTACTCAAGCATGCTGCAGTTATAGGTGAGGAGTTCTATTTTGATACTTTGGCTGATGTAGTTGGTATGGATGAGGACGAACTGGACATAGTAGTTCGTGATAGTGTTTCTGGCTGGGTGTTGAAACAGCAGCAGAGTGCGCTTGGTGATTTTTTTCGTTTTCATCACGGTATGATGCGGCGTGCACTCTATAACTCACTTACACTATTTGAACGCAGAAAGATACACGCTAAAGTAGCAAAAGCTATAGAAGAAGGACAGAGTACAAGAAAAGATAGAATAGCTGGGCAGATAGCTTATCACTACTATATGGGCGGCATATGGGAAAGTGCAGTTGAGCCTGGCATAAGAGCAGGAGAGCTTGCCAGAAAGCGGGAAGCCTTTAGTGAATCTGTAACATATTATTGCTACGCAAGTGAAGCCATAGAGCAGCAGAAGAGTGATGTACAGAATGAAGGGAAGTTGAGAATAGGTCTTAGTGAAGCACTAATTCATCTAAGCAGGTTTGAAGAAGCCGAAAAAGAGATAGCCAAGCTTTTTGAGCTTGCCAGCCGCAAACTCGACATAAGACTACGTGCTTGGGGTGAGTTTTTGGCTAGTCGTTTGAACCATTCACGAGGTAACTTCAAGAGAGCTGTTGAACTTGCACAGCTTGGAATTGAGTCTGTAGAGGAGCTTATCTCTTATGGTCAGTCCGACAATGAGCTTTATAGAAGACTTTTACAACAGTGTGGCTACACACTTTTCATGACTGGACGTTTAGATGAAGCTTGTGAGCCTTTGGAGAAGGCAGTTGCAGTTGTTGAAGCTACAGGTGATCCAAGACCAAGTGGTTGGGCACTTTCTTTTTTAGGGCTTATTAATTGCTATCGTGGTAATGGAACCAAAGGATTGCAACTTGGTGAAAAAGGTCTAAAACTACTTAGAGCATCGGGCGACCGTGTGAGTGAACTGCTAGCTTGGGAACGTGTAGGAATAGTTTGTGGAATGCTTGGTGACAAAGACCGTGCTATCTACTTTTTTGAAAATGGGATGGAGCTAGCTCGAACTATTGGCTATAAAGTGCAAGAGTCTAGGTTGCTTGTAAATCTAGGTGAAGCTTATAGACTCAAAGCAGACTACAAAGAGGCAGAGGTCTACTACAATCAGGCTCTTCCAATAGCAAGGCAGATAGAACAAGAGGATGTTGAAGCTCTCTGCTTACAAAATCTTGGACTTGT
>JAEUQL010000685.1 GCA_016789295.1 Blastocatellia bacterium
GGCTTTACAATAAGAAAGTGTCTTTATAGCTTCCTAAAGAGAGTTTCAAAATGTCACAAGATCCTTTATACATAGGGGTTGATCTGGGACGCTCTACACGTATAGCACTTGTAGACTCTTATGGAAAGATAGTTTCTAACAACCGTTTTCCAACAGAGCTTTCAAGTGGACGTGGGCTTGTAAACAGCCTGATAGAAGTAATCAAACAGACAAGGCAAACTACAACTGCAGAAATATCTGCTATAGGAATTGGGTTTCCTGGTCTGGTAGACCACAGAACACAGAAGGTTGAAGTGCTACCAAACCTTGCCGATGTCTCAAATGTAGACATTCATCAAGAGCTTTGCAGTGCCATAGACCTTCCTGTAATACTCGATAACGATGCAAATACTGCAGCTTATGGTGAATGGAAGTGTGGAGCAGCAAAGGGTACTTCTGATGTAGTTTTCATAACTATTGGAACTGGCATTGGTGGAGGAATAATTCTTGGAGGCTATTTGCAGAGAGGAGTTTGTGGCTTTGCTGGTGAATTTGGCCACTTGAAGGTAGGAGATCTCAACATGGACTGTAGCTGTGGCTCTTCTGGCTGTCTTGAAACGGTCTCATCTGGCCCTAATATTGTTAGACGAACACGCGAGCGGCTCTTTACCGACCCAGCCTTTACTGATTCAAAGCTTGCTCCAAAGATGCGTGGAAGACTGCGCTGTGAAGACGTTATGGAAGCAGCAATACTTGGTGACTACCTTGCCCGTTCGGTACTTTCAGAAACAGCTATATACCTTGGCACTGCAATATCTAATCTGATAAACCTTTTAAATGTGGAAAAAGTAGTATTAGGTGGCCCTGTAATGAAAGCGGCTGAATACTTTATCTCTAAAGTAAAAGAAGAGACTTCCAGGAAATGTTTTGCACAGCTTTTTGACGCTTGTGAGATAGTTGCAGCAAAGCTTGGAGATGATGCAGGAGTAATAGGTTCTGCAATGATGGCTCAAGATAGCCTCTTTAACAATAGCCTTGCCGCAAAACCTTAATCTTATTTATAATGCCTAAGCTCTGTGAAAGCCCAATCTACCCAAATACTTCTAATACTCCCAAAAGATATAAATGAGGCTTAAAGTGAAGACTACAAGACATATTACTTTCTTCCTGTTGTTTATCTTTTTCTCTCTTAAAGTTTCTGCACACGATACTTGGCTACTTGCTGGAAAAAGTCGTGCAGAAGCAGGAGAAAAGATCGAGCTGTCGCTAACTAGTGGTATGGACTTCCCCAAATCAGAAACAGCCATCAAGCCAGAAAGGATTGCAGTAGCAGCTTGTCGTGTTGCAGGCCAGACGCTCAATCTTGGCTCCAGGCAATTGGGTAAAGATGCACTGCAAGTTAGTCTGAACTTACCCAACAAAGAAGGCTTAGCTACTGTTTGGATCAAGTTAAAACCACGTCCTATAGAACTTACACCTGACAAAGTTGAAGAATATTTACAAGAAATAGACGCACCTAAAGAGATAAGAGAAACTTGGCAGCAAGGCTCCAAACGATGGCGCGAAGTCTACACAAAACACGCAAAGACATTTATTTTAGTAGGCAAAAGTGATGACTCTTGGTCTAGCCCTGTTGGGTTGGGACTCGAAATAGTTCCCGAAAAAGACCCAACAAAGCTTCATTCAGGCGATACCTTGCCGGTTCGTGTGTTGAAAAAAGGCAAACCCTTTGCCAATTTCTCCATAAGTTTTGTCAACAGTCTAGGAAAACAGGTTGACCAAAAGCATACAGATAAAGATGGGCGCGTTGAGTTTTCAGTCAACCAAGCAGGCAGGTGGCTAATGCGTGGAACAGACCTTCGTAAGTCTTCAAAGCCTCGTGTTGATTGGGAGAGTGATTTCACTACTTTGACTTTCGAAACCAACTAGTAAAAATTTAATTACAGTTAGAGGAAAACAGAAGAAGATGAGCAAAGAGATTAAGACTATTGGAATACTCACCGGCGGAGGTGATGCTCCAGGACTGAATGCAGTTATCAGAGCCGTAGTAAAGACGCTTATAAGCCGCTACCAAATACGTGTCATTGGAATTGAAGATGGCTTTCAAGGCTTGATCGACCCTGTCAAGATGCGGGAACTTACTACCGATAGTGTCCGAGGGCTTCTACCCCGTGGAGGAACTATTTTAGGAACGCGCAACAAAGGAGACTTTGTCTTAAAGCACGAAGGCGATCAGGTTATACGTCCTGAAGGCGTCTTTGAAAAAGCAATAGAGAACCTTCAAAAAAATGGTATTGATGCCCTTGTAATACTTGGTGGAGATGGTACACAGACTATTGCACTTGAGTTTCACAAGATGGGGTTTCCCATTGTT
>JAEUQL010000686.1 GCA_016789295.1 Blastocatellia bacterium
ATTATCTGTGATCGGTCAAAGCATATAGGGTCAGCCTTTGGCTTTACGTACAAAGGGATTTTTTGCTGAAGTAGCAGAAGAAATGCTTGACGGTTTAAGAGCTGTTGCCGATAATGATTTATCGGCTATTTATCGGTTTTATAATAGCTGGCTTCCAAAATAGTTCAATAAATAGAAAAGTAAGGATTCTGTGCGGGGGATCTATGAAGAAGGAAAGGGCGCAGACTCTCACAAAACGCCAGCGAGAGATCTATGATTTTGTGTGCAGTTTCATTACAAACAATGGCTATTCTCCAACGGTTTTTGACATTGCACGTCAATTCAACTTGAGGGCTACGTCAACAATAACCGAGCATCTTCAAGCACTCGAACGTGCTGGATTTATTAGGCGTGGTAAGAAAGGTGCTCTTGTGCAACTTCTTGAACCAAAACAGGAAGGTGAGGAAGTTTTCGAGTCAGTAAATGAAGAAAGTTTTATGCCTGAAACAGTTGCACTCCCTTTTTACGGTTTGATAGCTGCTGGTTCTCCAATAGAGGCTACAAACGAAAGAGAGGAGACAGTATTTGTCTCTGCAGAGTTGGTTAAGGGTGACTGCTACAGTCTGAGAGCCAAAGGCAATTCGATGATCGAAGATGGTATTCTCGATAGTGACCTTCTGATAATAAAGCACGCAAATGTAGCAGAGCAGGGACAGACAGTTGTAGCATTGATAGACGGAACATCTGCTACAGTGAAGCGGTTTTTCAAAAAAGGCAAAATAGTTAGCCTTGAGCCAGCAAACAGCAGCATGAAGCCTATTGTTGTTGAAGCATCAAGAGTGAAAATACAAGGAATAGTACAGGCAGTGGTCAGGGTTTATAAATGATTTTTGCTGTATCTACACAGGCCAAAATAGTAATCTTTTTTCGGGTAGGTAAAGAGCGATGGAAAAAAGGAGAAGAGCAGAAGCAAGAGGTGGTGACAAAGAGCTAGAGGGTGCAAGCAAGACAGAGGCTGAGCCATCGCCAAGCTTGAGAATCTACTGTCCTGTCTTTAACCATTTCAAAAACACTATTGTTTGTAGTCTCTGCTGTCCAATACGAGAAAAGTGCAGCGATTTTCAACAGTTTTACAGAGTCAATAGAGAGGCTCAAGAGAATGCAGTCAGCAACTACATCGAGTCCCACCGCCGACTGCCACCCAGTTCACTTTTAACAATTCAATATAGATTGGAGGTCTTAAAAAAGATGAGTGATACATATGTATGGATAGGTCAAGACGATAAAGCACAGGTGATGACACTGGAAGAGGTCATCCAAGCAGCAGAAGATGGTGGAAAGCCAAAACATATCTTTCTAACTAAACAAGAGTTGGTGCTTCGTTACCAGCTTGTTCCTAAAACTCGTCGAGAAGAGACCCGTCGAGACGATGGCAGCAAAGCAGTAGTTGGTGAGCAGAATGAGACGCTAGAGGCTCCAGAGCCTACCGATCTGCAAGAGAGGACTAAACGTCGCCAAGGTCGTGCAGTGGCGTAACTCCAGAAAAGTTTCTGTCCAAATCTCATAGATCAAACAAGCAGATTTAGAGATTTGGACATTAAATAAGTAGGTTTTTTCTGTCTACTCAAACAGCAAGGTCTTGAAAAAGATCTAGGTTGGATATCTGTGGAAGCAGGTAAGGAAACAGAGGCTCGGCCAGAAATGGCCGAAAAAATATGCGTGTGATAAACTGCTGAAGTTTTAAAAAGTTTTTCAAATCCCTACATACAATGAGGTAAAGCTATGGATGTATCAATCCGTTACTGTGTAATGTGAAACTACAAACCACGAGCTGCCCGGGTGGCAGACCTGATAAAGCAAGCGTTTGGCTTCGATGTGAAATTGGTAGAAGGAGGCCGAGGAGAGTTCACAGTCTGGTTAAATGGTGACTGCGTCGCAAAGAAGATAGGAGACGAGTTTCCCGAAGACCAGAACGTGATCGACGCAATTCATCAGAAAGTCACCTGAAAAGTAGGGTGAGTCTTCATTGAGGAGGTACAAACCTTGTACCTCTTTGATAAAGATAAAGTAATTTTTTTAAAATTTAACTATATATTGTATTATTTACAATACTTTATATTATTATTTACAAAACATATTGGCTATAATGTGAATTACAGTAATATATTGATTATCAAGGATTTAGCAATGAAACGGCAATATCCTTTGCATGAGCTTTATGATAATGAATTTGAAGATATGGTTTGGGATATTTGCCAAGACCTTTTAGGTGCTGGCACTCTAAAATTTGCCAAAGGAAATGACGGTGGTCGGGATTCAAGGTTTAATGGTACAGCTAATAGATTTCCATCTGAACAAAGTC
>JAEUQL010000687.1 GCA_016789295.1 Blastocatellia bacterium
AAAATCCATACAACAGACCCAAACCCGATCTAAAAGGTCAACCAGCAGACCAGAGTTACTCTCCACAAAATCAATACGAGCAGCCACCATACGCTTCAGAAGGACAATATTATCAACCACAAGGTGACCACCAATACAAAGAACAGCACTATCAACAACCTTTTCCAGACCAGCAACAGAACCAACAATACTACTACACAGACCAAGACTATCAAGAACATCCCAAGCAAAATTTTGATATAGATTTGAAGATAGAGCCAAACCTTGCAGCAGCTCTTTCATACCTACTCTTTCTGGTTTCAGGTATAGCTTTTCTACTCATAGAGAAAAAGAGCGAGTACGTTCGCTTTCATGCAGTTCAATCAATACTTTTTACAGCAGCCTGGATAGTAACTTACATAGGTTTTTTCATCATTCTTAGTACCCTCGGCATGGTCTTCTATGCTATAGGCTTTGGTCTATTGCTTAGCATTCTTGGATTTTTAGTAAACCTACTCTACCTTGGTTTTTTCGCGGTCTGGGTTCTGCTCATATACAAAGCTTTTCAAGGTGAAAAATGGAAACTCCCATTTATAGGAGATATAGCAGAAAAACAGGCTGCACCATTTTTAAAAGAATAATGCTAGAGAAATCTCTTCTTCTAAAACCTTAGCGAAACAGTAGGAACAGGTAGCTGAAAGTCTAAAACAGTCCAAAGAGAGCTGTTGGAACTGGAAAGGCAACCACTCTAATCATCCAACTCTACTTAACTCCAGCAATCATCAGGTCGGTAGAAGACCTAATTTTGCCTTCGTTGCATCTGCAAAGCTTTAGAGTCTACAAAATCAACAGCGATCTAGTAGATAGTTTCAACTATTTTTAAAGAAAAAACAAAGTGCCAGCAGAGCAGAGTCAAGCACGGGGAGGCTATGACAACTATACTGGCACAGGTGGGTAGTGATCGAAACCGGATGGCAACCTTCAGAGACAGGGCTGCTGCATCCTAGTATTGAATTTTACTCATCTTCTGATAAGTGTCAACCTGCAAAATGCCGAGAACAACTACCACTATCTCAAGTAAAAAAAGATGTTAGAAAAGTAGCTGCAGAAGAAACAAGAATTCTGCTTTTGACCAAAAGTTAAAACTTGAAACCTCTTTGGCGTGCTACTTCATAGCAGATCACTGAAGCCGTTGATGCTACATTTAATGACTCAACCGATGCAGCCATAGGAAGAGAAACTTTTTCATCAACATACTGCATTGCAACTTCGTCAAGCCCCGCGCCTTCTTGTCCCAACAAGATTGCAATTGGCTCTGTCCACACCTGCTCGCTGTAGAGCTTTGCACCTCTGGTCTGAGTTGCTACCAGACGTACCTTATGCTTTTTCAGAAACTCTGCAACTTGTGGGAGTTGTGCGTTGTAGACTACTGGTAGGCGAAATGCCGAACCCATAGCTGCTCTAAGAGCTTTGAGGTTAAACGGGTCTACAGTTGTGTGAGTGACTATGACAGATTGAGCACCCGCCGCTTCAGCTACACGTATGATAGTCCCTATGTTGCCAGGGTCTTGGAGTTGGTGAATGATTAGAAGAAAAGTTGGATTCTGAATGTCTTCCAGTGTCGCATAAGGGAGGTGAGCTACTAACACTATCCCTTGTGGAGATTCCACATCGCTAATAAATTCCATAATAGGCTCGGTAACTATTGCTCCTCGACAGGAAAGTTGTTTAAGCCTATCGTAGAGCTTTACTCCACGTTCCGAAGTCAACAAGCGATCACTATAAACTACAGTCTCTATGTGGAGTTGAGCATCGAGAGCCTCTTCAACGAGGCGTATACCTTCTATAAAGATCAGGTGTCGTTGTCTACCCTGACGAACGCTTCGCAACCTCTTAATAAGAGGGTTTTGGCGGCTTGTAACTTTATCGACAATCACTAGAAATTGAACCTCATATTTTTTTGACAAATTTGTGGCTGAAAATATAGACTTTCTAACTTGCAGTCACTAAAAATCGATGAGGAATATGTATGCCAGTTCAACAGACACGTCCACTAATAGGCATCACTACAAGGCTAGACTACAAGGAAGATATCTTCTATCTTCGTCGCTACTACGGCGAGGCAGTCTATCATGCTGGGGGAGTACCAGTCTACATTCCACTAATTCCAGAGCAAGACTATATAGACCAACTAGTCTCCAAACTTGATGGTGTTATTCTTGCTGGAAGCAACAGCGACATCGACCCTATCAGGTACGATCAAGCACCCCATACCAAACTGGGATCTGTTGTCTATGAAAGAGACGAAACAGACAGTCTTTTACTGCAGGCTTGTGAAACAAGAAAACTTCCCATAC
>JAEUQL010000688.1 GCA_016789295.1 Blastocatellia bacterium
TAGGAACTAGTCGAGCTGATTGGCACACCAACATCCCTACATACTCTCGAATAGAATATCGCAATATCTATGATGGGATCGATGTTGCTTACTATGGTAATCAGAATCGGCTTGAATACGATCTGATAGTGTCACCAAAAGCCGATCCAAGCAGAGCAGTTATGGTCTTCGAAGGTGCAGAAAGCATAAAAATAGACGCAGAAGGAGACCTGACAATAGAGACAGGAAATGGAGAATTAGTACAGCACAAGCCCATAGCTTATCAAGAAGTAGGCAATAAGAGAGAGAACGTAGAATGTCGCTACAAACTGTTAGGTAGTAACAGAGTTGCTTTTGAATTGGGAAGCTATGACAAAAATCGTAGGCTCATAATTGATCCTGTACTCAACTATGCCAGTTACTTGGGTGGTATTCGTGGAGATGTTGGCGTGGCTGTTGCAGTAGATTCAAGAAGCAATCTCTACATAACAGGTCGGACAGACTCGGTCGATTTCCCAGTAAATGGCAATGTGTTCCAACCAATGGGCGACAGCATAGGAGATGCTTTTGTTACAAAGCTCGATCCAACAGGAAGGGTAATATTTTCAACCTTTATCGGTGGACGAGACATCGATTTTGCCAACGGTATAGCAGTTGATTCAAATGCGAACATTTACATTACAGGCACTACAAGATCGATAGAATTTCCAGTTACACCAAATGCTTTGCAAAACTCTCTCAATGCAGGATTTGATGCTTTTATCACAGTTCTCTCTTCCACAGGAAATAGCCTCCTGTTTTCAAGTTATTTTGGAGGCAGTCTTGAAGATGGAGGAGCCGATATAGCAATTGATTCGAGGTCAAACATCTATGTTGGTGGCTCTACTCGCTCTGTAGATTTTCCTGTCTCAATGAATTCAGCACAGAACGCAAATAGAGGGTTTAGAGAAGGTTTTGTTGTAGCACTCTCTCCAGTGAGTAGCTCTGCAAATCCAAGACAGATCTATTCAACCTATCTTGGTGGTGCTGGTGATGATTTAGTCAGGGGTATTGCAGTTGATAGAGATGGAACTGTTTTGGTAGCTGGCTCCACCCGATCCGATGATTTTCCTGTGGTGAGTGCTTTTCAAAGTATGCGTGGCGGTGCTCCAACAGGAGATGGTTTTCTGACCAGGATAAACCCAACCGGTACAAGTTTTTCTTTCTCAACTTTCTTTGGTGGCAGTGATGAAGACTTTGTTGCTGATGTAGCCATAGATAGCACAGGCAGTGCATACATCACTGGTGGTACCAGATCTCTAGATATGCCTATAAGAAATGCTTTTCAGTCATCTAATAGAGGTGGCTCTTTGGGTACTGGAATCTTTGCTGGACCATCAGATGCTTTTATAGCAAAGTTTACACCAAATGGGCAGTCACTTGTCTTTGCAACATACCTTGGAGGTAGCGATTTTGATGAAGCAAACTCCATAGCTGTAGATAGGGCAGGCAATGTCTATGTTACTGGAACTACTGCTTCTGATGACTTTCCGCTTATGAGACCTGTGCAGATGAGAAATGGCAGTAGCGGGCAAGACCTTAAGGCTGACACTTTTGTGACAAAACTTACTTTTGATGGTCAAGCTCTCACCTATTCAACTTTCTTTGGTGGCTCAAGAATAGAAGCTGCACCTAACATTGCAATAGATCCTGCTGGCAATGGCTTTATAACAGGTGTTACCACTTCTATGGATTTTCCTGTCAGAACACCCATACAGAACATTTTTGGTGGTGGTGATGTTGGTATACTCAGTGGAGATGCTTTCGTATTGAGAATAGATGAAACAGCTTCTTATAACCTGAGCATTACTCCACAGATGCTTACCTTACGCAAAGCTAGAAAGACAAATGTAACTATAAACATGACTACTGTTGATGGCTTTGTAAACCCTGTCACAGTCACTGCTCCAAACACCAGTCAAATTAGAATTAACATCAAACCAACTTCTGCAATAGTCGATCCCAGAACAGGTCTCACGTTCAGTCTAAAAGCCAGAAGACAAGCACAGAATGGGCAGCAGATGCTGACATTTACAGGAACAGACGCAAATGGTCTAACAAGAACGGTCAATTTGATGGTGATGATAACAGACTAGATAGAGCAGATTTGCAGAAACACTAAAAAGTTTTGTGGTTTCTGCAAATCTGTAAAAAAATAGGTCTTGTCGCTTACTGTTGAAGCTTCGTTGACACCTGATGTGAAATGGGTGAAAATGCTCTGGTCTTTTGAATTTATACTAAGTGCACCCAATCTATGGCCAAATACAGACTTGGATTCAAACAGGTAGTTTCAGTAACACTTGAAGATTGAAATGTA
>JAEUQL010000689.1 GCA_016789295.1 Blastocatellia bacterium
ACAATAGTTGGGTTAGGCAAAAGTAGAAGGGTAATTGCTCCCGATCAGATTGGCCATGGGCGTTCTGATAAACCCTCATTAAAATATCGTGTAACAGATTTTGTTGATTACATAGAGGAGTTTGTAGATCAGCTAAGGCTATCCCAGATAGATATCATTGGTAATTCACTAGGTGGTTGGATAGGTGCTAGGCTTGCTATAAAACGTCCCGATCTGGTTAAAAAATTGGTACTTGTTGCTGCAGGAGGGCTAAAACCTTCTTCAGAGTTTCGTAGAGAGATAGAAAAATTTGATTTTACTATGTCGTCTTTGTCTAGTACCCGCTTTATGTTGGAAAAGAGTTTCTATAACAAGCAACGCTATGCTAGCACTTTTACTACTACATTGACATACATCTTCCGTCGGGTTAGCGGAAATCAAGAGATCATCAGAACTATAATTAAATCAGCCGACGAGCCTTCAGAATGGATAGATAAAAAGTTAGAAAAAATAGAAGCGGAAACTCTTGTGTTGTGGGGAAGAGAAGATAGAATACTACCTATAGATTTTGTTGAAAAATTTGCTCAGGGTATACCAAATGTGAAGGTTGAGATATTAGAGAACTGCGGACACGTTCCACAAATAGAACGGGCAAAAGATTTTAACAGATTGGTAGAAGAATTTTTAAAGTCGTCAAGATAAGATATTGGAGTAGAGATGTCAGAATATAGATTACGCCCAGCTACAAATCAGGATGTAGAAAAAGTAAAAAAATTAGTTTTTTCTGTGCTGGGTGAATATGGCCTTAGACCAGATCCAGAAGGGACGGATGCTGACCTTGCAGACATAGAAGCCAGCTATATAAAGCCTGGAGGCATTTTTGATCTAATGGAAGATGATGCAGGAGATGTTGTAGGTACTGTTGGACTATTTCAGAAAGGCAATAGCGTGTGTGAGTTGAGGAAAATGTATCTTGTTGGAAACGTTAGAGGAAAAGGACTTGGTAAAAAGATGTTAAATCACGCTATAACACGGGCAAGAGAACTAGGGTTTGAGAAGATAGAACTTGAAACAGCTAGTGTTCTAAAAGAAGCTATATCACTTTACACAAGCTATGGCTTTAAGAAAATAGAAAGACATCTTGTTGACCGCTGCGATCAAGCATATGCTCTCGATATTCTAGAAGCTACTAATGATATATAGATCTATGCTTACCTGTTTCCTACAATCTCATTTTGCAACCAAGCTTTGGCAAAACGTAGATCTCGATTTACTGTAGCAAGAGACATTCCCATAATCTCGGCAATTTCTTCATTTTCCAGACCAGAAAAGAAACGTAACTCTACAATTCTACTTTTACGTTCATCCATTACAGCTAGCCGTTCAAGAGCTTCGTTGAGGGCAATAATGTCCCAATCTTGAGCTTCTGCTACTGTAGATATGTCTTGTAGACTGACCTTAAACAGACTACCACCACGCTTATCGGTTCTTTTCGCTACTGCATAGTTGACTAATATACGTCGCATCATTCTTCCTATAAGAGCAAAGAAATGTGCTTTATCTTTCCACTCAAAGTGGGTCTCCTTGGCTAACTGTAAATAGACTTCATTGATCAGTGCAGTAGCTTGTAGTGTGTGGTTACTTCTCTCTTGCTTCATACAGTGTTTAGCAATGGAACGAAGGTCTTCGTAGACCATTGAGACTAATTTGTCTAGAGCATCTTTATCACCTTTTTGCAGATCGGTTAAAATTGCTGAGATATCTCTGTTGGTATTCATTAACGGATCTCCTAATCTTTCAAAGAAAGGGACTATAATAATCTAAAGACGATGAAAATTTCAGTCAGGCTACTATGAAAGGCTATCAACATATGACGTGTAGAAAGTCTAAAATTAGCATCATTATATTGATGCTAGTTTATGTACTGTTGTTTCCATTAATTAATGCTACTGCACAGAATATTATTCAATTTGAGCATCTTTCCATAGAGCAAGGTTTGTCGCAAAGTACAGTAACTTCTATTGTAGAGGATCACTTGGGCTTTATCTGGTTTGGAACCGAAGAAGGTCTTAATAAATATGACGGTTATGGATTCACTGTATATAAACCAAAGCTTCAAAATAGAGATTCGTTGTTAGGCAAAAATATAACTTCACTCCTACACGACAGTACAAAAACTCTATGGGTTGGTACTAGAAATGGTGGAATAAGTAAGTATGATTATAAAACGGATACATTTACTACTTTCTATAAAGAATCAAACAATCCTAAAACTATTAGTAGCAGTAGTGTGTTTCAGGTCTATGAAGATAGGACTGGCACAATCTGGGTAGTGACAAGAGATGCAGGACT
>JAEUQL010000068.1 GCA_016789295.1 Blastocatellia bacterium
TGCTGAAGCTGTTAGAGAGTTACCTTCTGTTTATGCAGTATCTGTCTCAATGTTCCCTGATGGCCCTCCACCAGTAATCAAGCACGCTTCACACCAAGTTCAAGATCCAAACCTGCGCGGTGTCTGGTCAAGCTACCTCGAATCTCGCGGTTACCTACTTGCTACAGGACGCTTTTTTACTGAAGCAGAAGCAGAGCACAAAGCAAGGGTTTGTATTATTGGCAACAGCATCTATCAGACCCTTTTTCCAAACATTGAACCACTTGAAAAAGAGATAGACATTCTTGGTCAGAAATTTCGTGTCATTGGAGTAATGGAAAAAACCAAAGCAAGTTTTGGTGAAGATAGATTTGAAGATAGCCTCGTCTTGATCCCTTATGATGTCTTCAGAACTTTTTATCCACAACAGAAAGAGCATGTTATCTCTGCCAGAGCTAATCAAGGTCAGTTTGATAAGATGATAGATGAAGTAACAGAACTGCTACGTCGCAGGCGTAAAGTAGCCATTAATGAACCAGACAACTTTGCCATTAATACTTCAAGCTCAATGATCGAAGACTTTAAATCTATAACACTTGTTCTTGCTGCCGTTGTACTTCCGATCTCTGCTATAGGGCTACTTGTAGGTGGAATAGGTGTTATGAATATCATGCTTGTATCCGTAACAGAACGAACGCGAGAGATAGGAATTAGAAGAGCAATAGGAGCAAGACGACGTGACATTATTAGTCAATTTCTCATAGAAGCAATGATGCTTACAGGTGCTGGTGGAATACTTGGAATCCTTATAGGTGAACTGCTTAGCCTTTTCATCAATTTTGCTTTGCCATCGTTACCATCTAGCGTTCCACTCTGGTCAATAGGTGTTGGCTTTACCATTTCTGTAGCTATTGGTCTGATCTTTGGTCTTTGGCCAGCATTTCGAGCTGCACACCTTGATCCAGTTGAAGCACTAAGGTATGAATAGTATAAGGAGTGATAATATCACTCCTTAAAAAGCAGTGTTTATCGCCCAAGAAAGACTCTATTCCATTCTCTTGCATAAGCATTAAAACCACCATCTTGGAAAGCTCTCAATGCTTCTACTTGTGCAATAGAAGCTCTGACATCACCATCATTTAATGGGCTATCATTTGTAGTGTAGTTTCTTTCTGACACTCCACGACCTGCAAACACTGAAGCTATCTCTCCAACAATAGGAGTACTAAGCACAGTACGACCTGTTCTACCAATGAAACCACCTTCAGATTCTTCGTGAGCTATAATTCTGCTTACTGCCTCTTCAGGCGAATCTTGAGCTAAATCCCCGTGATAAGTATCATTAAACCCAATTACAATGTGCCCTGTTGAAGTTTCTGGACGAAAGCTATCTCTAAGCTCTTCTGGTAATCCTTCGTTAGAAAGTGGGTATTCACCATTTTGAACTCGTCCAGCAATCTGTGTCCATACATTTGCTTTCTCTCTATCTGTCAAATCGTTTCTAGCAGCTAGCTCATTGAGAATATCTCCAAAATCTGTAAAAGTCAGTGGATCATAAGGGCCAGAAATAGAACCATCATTGTCTGCATATTTATCAAGAAGTCTTGTTGCTTCCTGATCGAGTTGAGTCTGTCGCTGTGCAGAAATACCTTCATAAGGGTTATACAGAGGTTGGTGTCTGGGAGTACTTGGATCTAGCGCAGCTTGTGCTACGTCACTATTTGGTTGATCCACTCTCATTTGTAAAGAAGAAGCTATTAAAGATGATTGAAATTGTAGATCATTTATTTTAGTTTTATCTTGGTTGGCTTGAATGTTTATAGGTTTCACATTTATTCCATCTAAAGGTCTAGGAATAAGTGGGTTAGTCACCGATTCTGCAGAATTGGCTACAGTTGTTACAATAGGTTGTATATCATTCGATATCTTCATAAATCCTCCAGATATAAATGCAGTAGCTTTTGAACCTTTTTATATCAGCCAAGTTTTCTACTAACTAGATACCTGAAATATGATTTTTTCCATAAGCCTGCCAGCTACAGCTAGAAAGCTATAGTTGGCAGAAAAGTTTTGGACTAGAAGGTTAAAAGAGAGAGTAAAGAAATGGGGCAAGTGCAGAACTTTCAGCAAAAATTATCAATGCACCAAGCAACACAAAGACCAATATTAGTGGCATCAGCCACCATTTTTTTTCGTGCTTGAGAAACTCAAATAGTTCTACTACTATCTTCAAATTTTTAAACACTTTTTAACTCCTTACTTTCTAGAAAGCTATTTCTGGTTCAAGTTCAGCTATGCGAGACTCCATTTGTTCTATCTCTTTTTCAGAATAGATAACACCGCTAGTCTTTGTAGTAATCACAGCATTACCTAAAACAAGAGCATCCATATCAGTTCTAACAAAGCAGTTAAAAGCATCTGCTGGTGTACAGACAATAGGTTCACCACGCACATTGAAAGATGTATTTACAAGTACTGGTACACCTGAAATCTTTTCAAATTCTCTAAGAAGTTCATAATAGAGAGGGTTGATCTCTTCCCTAACTGTCTGAACTCGTCCTGTTCCGTCTTGGTGCGTAACGGCTGGAAGTAGTGACTGTTTTTCTGCAAGTACATCGGGGACAAGAAGCATGAAAGGACTTTCCCTATCTCCTATATCAAAGTATTTCGAAGCTTCTTCCAAAGGAACGCTAGGAGCAAAAGGTCTAAACCACTCACGAAATTTTATCTTACTGTTTATTATCTTCTTCATTTCTGGGTTAGTTGGGTTAGCAAGAATGCTACGCGCTCCCAGTGCACGAGGGCCAAATTCCATACGACCTTGAAACCAGCCAACAACGTTGTTTTCAGCTATCAATCGTGCCGTTTCTACAACAAGTTCATGCCTGTTGTAGATTTTGTGCTCAATTTTGTGTATTTGAAGAAAATCTGCTATTTCTTGGTCTGAAAATGAAGGCCCCCAGTAAGCGTGGTTCATTACAAATTTTCGTGGCTGATTAAGCATGATGTTGTAGACCGAAAAGGCTGCCCCTATTGCTCCACCAGCATCACCAGCAGCAGGCTGAATAAAAATATTCTTAAAACCCGCCTCTGTGGCTATCTTCCAATTTGCTACGCTGTTGAGAGCCACACCTCCAGAAAGACAGATATTTTCGTAACCATAAAGCCTCTTCAGATGAGAAGCCATACTCACCATAGCTCTTTCAAGCACTTTCTGAGCTGATGCTGCTATGTCGTTATGAAAATCCTCTAGTGGTTCATTCGATTTTCGTTGTGGTCGGCCAAAAAGCTTTTCAAAGTGGTGGTTGAAAGGAATTTTGTTCGAATAGTGAAAAGCAAAATATTTCAAGTTGAGTCTGAAGCTGCCATCATCCCTAACGTGTAATAATTCTTCAAACTGCTTGACATATTTTGGTTTTCCATAAGCTGCTAGTCCCATAACTTTCCATTCAGCATCATTGACATGGAAACCAAGATAGGCAGTTACAGCACTGTAGAATAGACCTAGCGAATGTGGGAAACGTATCTCCCCTTCAAGCTCTATTTTATTCTCTTCTCCTTTGCCAAATGCTGTTGAGCACCATTCACCAACGCCGTCTACCGTCAAAATAGCAGCACGATCAAAAGGAGAACATAGGAATGCACTAGCAGCATGCGAAAGATGATGCTCATTGAAAAGTATCTCTTTCTCTGTACCTAACTCCCTTTGTATTATAGATTTTGTCCAAAGACGTTCTTTGAGCCAGAGAGGAATAGCTTTCAGAAAAGCCTTGTAAGAGCGTGGGAACTCAGCAATAGCAGTAGTAACTATGCGCTCAAATTTCACAAATGGTTTTTCATAAAAGCAGATATGCTCTACTTGGTCTAGTGTTATACCAGCCTCCTTCAAGCAATATTTGACTGCATTTGTAGGAAAGCTAGAAGTATGTTTTTGACGAGTAAAACGCTCTTCTTCTGCTGCGGCAACAAGGTTGCCGTCAGAAAGTAGCGCAGCAGCAGAATCGTGATAAAAACAGGATATGCCAAGTATATACATGATTAAAACATTCTCTTGAAAGCCTCTTCTGTCGGCATCGCACGAAATCGCTCTTGCCACATTGATCCACTAATATCTTTTTTCTTAAGAGGATCTTTAAGTTTAATAAGTGAAAAGAACGGAATTATTAGGAAGTAGATTAGTGTTAGTAAAACTCTAGTCTGGAAACGTCCTATGACAAGGGCTATCCTTTTCCACTTATCCCATAAATGGAGCAGAAACTTCTTCAAAATAGACTCCCAATTATCTTTGAGGTTTGAAATATCAACTTAATCTATTAAAAGACAAAAAATCTAGTCCTATCTGCGGCCAGCCTCTTGCTCTTCTGTCATTATTTGTAGTAGGAAGTCATAAAGAATATCTGCTGCAAACTTGTGTCCTTCAGCCGTCCAGTGCCCATCATGTTCATAGTAGTACTCTTTCTTGCCAGCCTGACGAAAAGGTTTATAGAGATCTATTACAGGAATTTTCAGTTCTTCGGCGATTGATACAATACGTCGATTCGGCTTATCAACTATCACTTCATCAGCACTCAACTTAAAACCTTCTAACTGTTCGCGTAATTGGTCATCTCTAAGCTGTATTTGAGAAGGAAAGATCGCAATAGCAACTTTAGTACTCTGTTTAGCTGCAACTGCTTTTATCTCATCCAGTAGTTCACGTGTGTACTTGTAGACTCTCTGCTCTTGTTCAGAATCCACTTTGCGGTGAAATTTGTATATAGACTTGTAAAGAGTCTTTGTCTGTGGCTTCAAACCCAGTTGCCCTTTTAACCCTGAAACCTTCATATCTAAATAGTTGTATGTGTAAGTGCTATATAAAAGTTGCATTATCAGACTTCGGTTCTGAGAGTTCTGTATATCGAGTTCATCATCTTTGATGTGGTAGCGTTTTGCTGAAACAAAAACACCATCTATGACACGTTCAGAAGTGATACCAGAATCGAGAGTGTGAAGATTATCTATCAGATCATTACCTACATAAAAACAGACAAGTACAAGATTTGGAGTCAGTTTTGGAGCAAGGTCTTTGAGAGTTTCAAGCTGTTGGGCAGTGCCATATCCTGGCACACCAGAGTTGAGTACTTCGACAGGCTTAGAAAGAGCGGCTTTCATTCTCTCTTCTAAACTAGTGTGAAAGGTTTCTTCTCTATTAACACCAAGACCAAAAACAAAAGAATCGCCAAGAGTAAGAATTCTAAGACCATCCAAACTCTCTGTAAGTTCGCGTTCGCGCATTCCTAAAGAGTTTGTCTTTACTTTCATGTTGTATTCTGGATCTTGCCAGTTGTAATCAAAGTTGGTTGCAAGCCTATAGCCTATTTTTGGGCTGTCTTGATACATAGTGTTGAACTTGCGCCTGCGTTTAGAGCGTGCCCCTGTAGCTTGCAGCTCATCGACTTCAAGTTTTCTTAAGCGCTGTTCAAGCTCTAAAGGTGTTTTTGTCCTCAAAGCTACCTCCATAATGCCTAGCACAGGTAACATAAAAAAAAGAAATATAACTACTGTAAATAGAATTTTCCGTGATGTTCTTATTTCGCTTTTTTGTGAAAAGTCTGGTGTAGAACCCTCTTTTGCCACTCTAAGTTACCTCTTTTTATTAAATTATTTACTCTGACAACTGCTTGATTTCAAGCTGGGGCTTATTTTTATATTTATGGAATTAGGACAAAAAACCAATTTTAAGACAGAGCTTTTGTCTAAAAAGTCTGAAAAACTTCCTGTGACGATGCCGAAAGTGTCACATTCCCTCTTTTCAGGTAGACCTACTTTGACTATCTATAAAGTAGTAGAAAAATTTCTAAGGAACCTGTTATGTCAGACAGTTATCAAGCAAACACGCAAGAACTGCTTTTCTCTAGTGATGATATCTACAGAGCAGCAGAAGAGGGTGTTTTTAGCAGAAGTGACGCTGAAAAACTTGTACAGTGGGGTTATGAGCAACAGTTTAACAGAAGACTGTTGCTGCCCGCTCCAGAACATCACAAAGGCTTCAATCTTGTAACTACTTGCTACTATTTTGGTGCAATGTTGATGATTTCAGCTTGTGCTTGGTTTTTAGGGGATAAGTGGGATGAACTTGGCAGTAAAGGGATCTTTGTTACAACTCTCATCTATATGACAGCAGCAGCAAGTTTAGGAGTATGGCTTAGAAATAAAGGATTTGTTATTGGCGGTGGACTGCTAGTTACAGTTGTAGTAACTCTTATACCACTAGTTACCTATACAATAGAAGATATGTTTGGACTTTGGTCAAAAACTATACTTGAAGACTATGAACGATTTTATCCTATTACTCACGTTCTTTGTATAGTTATAGAAATTGCAACAATAGCGGCAGCAGCTTTTGCTATCAAATTTGTACGTTTTGGCTTTCTAACAGCACCCATGGCAGTCTCTTTCTGGTTTTTCGCAATGAACATTGCTTGTCTTATCTTTGAAACTGATTCCCTTCCCAATACCAAAATAGAGTGGGTGAGTGTTATTGTTGGAATAACTACAATTGTAGTTGGGCATGTACTTGAGAAAACATTGAAAAGAGACAATCATTCATGCTCAGAGGATTTTGCTTTTTGGTGCTATCTTTTTGGTATGTTCGGTTTTTGGGGAGGACTGACATCTATCAGTAGCGATTCTGAATTGATACTGTTGTTGTATGCAGTAATAAACTTAGGACTTATTGGCACTTCTCTTTACTTGAAAAGAAGACTATTTCTTGTTTTTGGTAGGCATACACCTTTACATTGCCCATTTGGCTTACAACATATTTAAAGATTCTCCTTTCTTCCCCTTTGTACTTGCACTGATTGGACTTAGCTTGATACTTGTAACTGTCTGGTTACAAATAGTTACAAAGCAGTTGCCTGATCCAACCCAAACCACTTAGTGGTCATTTCTAAGATGCTCCTTGAAGGAGCATCTTTTTTCTTTTCATAAAACTAACTATAAGTTCACACTTATCTTTTATCCTTGATAATAACTACTTGTGTTGTCTCGTTTGTTCTTGTAAGGGCTATACGCCCATTTTTAGCTGACCAGTCAAGAGCCGATATTCCACTCTGTTTGTATTCTGTTACTGGTTCGAGTTCGCCAGTTTCAACAGAGAGCTTCGATACATTCCACGTACCTTGTCGATTTTCAACAAGACTTATGTACTTGCTATCAGGAGTCCATACAGTGTTTGGTGTGTGTGAAGAGACCGAAGGAGGCAGGTCTATAAGTTTAACTGGTACGCCACCATCAATTGAGTAGATAGCTATCTTATAGTTTTCAGCAGGCTTATCTCTATAAAGGCAAGCAACAAACCTTCCATCTGGTGAGACGGTTGGCCAAGAAGTCAATTTATCAGTAAGTTTGATAGGTGTTCCACCATCAACCGAAACTTTCCACACAGCTTTTTCTTGCTCAAACCCTGTGGAAGCATAGACAATCCACTTGCCATCAGGTGTAAAGTGGGGAAAATTCTCACCACTACCAAAAGTCAATTGCTTCAAGTTTGATCCATCTATATCCATCCGCCATATGTTGAGACCTTTTCCACTACGACTTGATACAAAAGCTATATAACGACCATCTGTAGAGACCGAAGGGCCGTAATTTGAAGCTCCTCCAACAGTTAGCTGTTTCTGGTGGCTTCCATCTGGCTCCATTATCCATATCTCCCAAGCTGAACCTACTGCTGATGAGTAGACAATACGGCCATTTGGAGTCCAAGCAAGACCGTAAAATCCATCATACTTGCCTGTTGCTGATGAGACAGGCGAAGCTTTTTGCGGATTGCCTGGCTCTGTCACCCATATACTGGTGGAAGATTCTGTCTGCAAACTTACTAGAAACTTCGAATCTGCACTCTTGCTAAGCCCCAAATAGCTGTGTAGATCGTTTGTTACTCGTTTCAAAGTACCTTCTGGATAAGAGACATGCCAGATCTGAAACTGGCTCAATTCCCGCTCTCTTGCACAAATAACTAAACCTTCATCCTCAGAAAGCCACTCTATTCTAGAAATTTCTGCCCATTTCTTTGGATTGACTATTCGTTCTACTCCTGTCTCAATATCTATCTCAACCAGAGAGTAAGCAACCGAATCTCTGTCAGGTACTACAGCAGCAGTCGTTACCACTTTTCCATTTGGTGACCAGACTGGCCAAAGATAGCCAGTTGGGTATTTCTTCGAAATAATGCTTTTTTCAGAACCACCATCTGCACTTGCTACAATAACAGAAACATCTCCCAAATCTTCTTTGAAACGGATGTAAGTTATAGATTTTCCATCAGGTGAAAACCTAACTGGACTGGAAACATCAGTAACAATCGGCTGACTGTTTCCACCTAAAAATGGGACTTTATAAAGAGTAGCTTTGTTGGTAGAGTTTAGATTGAAAGCATGATAGTAGATAAATTGTCCATCAGGAGAAAAGAAAGAGTCTCTTCTTACTTGTCCTTTTTCTGCAGCAACTATCTGACGTGCTACGCTGTCAGTAGTAAGTTGCTTTACCCAAACAGTATAATCTTGCCCCTCTTTTTCGATGTAGGTGACATACTTTCCATCTGGTGATATGGCAGCATCCACAGCTTTTGTGGTTGGAACTGGAAGCAGTTCTATCTGCATAGCCTGGAATGGAAGAAAACTTTGCGTCTTTCTATAAATGAAGAGAAATGCTACAGAAAGAACCAAAACTGCTACTACCAGAATGGCCACTGCCCATATTGGAAAACTCTTCTCCTTATTAATAAGCTTAAATGTCTGATTGAAGATAGAGATATCTGCTTTCTCTTCTGTTGGCGGAAAAGAAGCTGCTGAAAGATCTTCAGCTAGATCCTCAGCCATTTTCTCAGGATTGATTATACTGCGAGCAAGTACTTGCTCTTCTACTTCATCCATCTCTTCATAACTGGTCTTTAGATCCAGCATTTCAACTGCAACATTTTTATGAGCTGTGATAGCCGGATGTAGCTCTTTTACTTGTGCAACAAAACGGTAACCCCGTTTTGGAACTGTCTCTATGTAGGTAGGACCATCCTTCTCGCCTTTGCCTAAAGCTTTTCTCAAAGTGAAGATGTTTTGAGCCAGTGTAGCTTCTTCTACAAAGGTGTCTGGCCAAACAGTTTTCAGCAATTCCTCTTTTTCAACAACGTGACCACTGTTTTGAACTAGCACTAAAAGAGTTTCAAAAGCCTTTGGAGTCAGTGGAACTAGCTCTCCATCACGCACCAAAATGCGGTCAGTGAGGCTGAGGCGAAATGAACCAAACTCGTATAAGTGATTGAATTTATTACTCATAGCTACTTTAAAGATTCTTTAAAAACTTTCTCAAATAAGTTTGAGAGATGTTTTGCCCCATTTTTAAAGACTTTGCTGCGATCACTCGCGTAATGTCAATTGCACAAAGCTAAGGCTCTTTCTCAACTATACAGAAAGACCTCTGCTTTTGTTCTTACTAAGTATGGTGCAACAGACACACTAATGAAAAGTTAAGTTTAAGTGACAAAACCAAGGAGGTAGATATGTTCAAAACTATCGCTACACTATTTATGATTGTAACCCTAACTGCAATAAACGCTCTAGCACAGGCAGAGCAGATCTTTGTAGTCAACATTCCTTTTGAATTTGTAGCTTCAAAGAAAGCACTTCCAGCAGGCACATATACAATCAAGAGACTCAGCAGCGATTCAGAGAACACTCTGGTAATACGCAGCCAAGATGGCAGGGTAATAGACACTATCAGCACCAACAGTTCTTTAACAAACAAAGTTATCGAGAAAGGTAGACTTGTCTTCTACCGTATGGGTGATAGACATTTCCTTGCCGAGATTCAAGCACCAGGTGATACAAAGATCCGGGCAGTAAATCAGACAGACAACCTGAGCAACCTACAGAAAAAGACCTCTATAGTGCTCACTGCCCCCGCAAAGTAGACACTGACAATGTCTTTTCTTCCTTAAGGGTTGTTAACCCTCGCACTAGTAGGCAGCCTCAAATAGGCTGCCTTTTTTATACTTGAAAGTCTCTGATTATTGCCTCAGCCGCACGTCTTCCAGATACCATCGCTCCATAAATAGAAGCATTGTCTCGATGATCACCACAAACGTAAAGATTCTCTTCAATCTTCACTGCCCGTTCTGCTTCTGCAAGTGCAGGGGGTTGTTGCTCTGGTTGTGCATGAGCAATTCGATAGGTTCGTAGATGTTTCCAGCTTTTCACCACTTCACCAAACCACCTAGCCATCTGTTTTCTCACAGCCTCTTCAAGTTCTGCATCACTAGCCCCTCGATCATCTATTACAGTTGCAGAAATGAGCGAGCTACCACTCGGTGCATAGCTTGGTGCTACCGAATCCAGAACAGACAAGTTATTGACAGGCCCTTCTCCTTCGCCATCTAGCATCAAGATAGGCTCTGGAGTGGGAGGAGTAGGCGTGGCGAAATAGAGACAAGTAACTTTTTTAGAGCCAGATACAGCAAACTTATCCACTAGCCGTGAAAGCTGAGGAGCTTCTGTGGCGATCACAACAGCACGTCCTGTAAACTTTTCCCCAGTTTCACTTATCACTGAGCCTTTATCTATCATCTCGGCTCGTGTGTTTAACAAAATAGCTCCTTCTGTCAATGTTGAAGCTATCTGTTCTGGTATAGCCCCCATTCCACCGGCTGGAATAGCAGTTTCACCAACAGAGAACATTTTGAAGATAAATTCAAACATCTTGCTAGATGTCCTCAGCTCACGCTCTAAAAAGATTCCACCAAAAAAAGGTCGAAAAAACTTCTCTATCATGTCGTCTGAAAAACTTAGACCTTTGAGTAGTTCAAGAGTTGTAGTCTCTGTTTTTTGGAAGATCTTTGTAACTGTCTGAGATTCCAGACTATAGTGCAGTAGTGCTATACGTAGCTTATCCATAAAAGAGCCAACAGGCGAAAAGGCTGTCATAAAACCATCTATCAATCGCTGAAAAGGATTGGCTACACGATGAAACTTGCTATCAAAAAAGATCAATGCCCCAGGATAGAAAGTTTGAAGTTGTAGTTTCTGATAGTCCAAAACAGTTCTTGCTTCTGGATATGCAGTCAGCAGAACTTGGAATCCACGGTCTAGCAAGAAGCCATCTAGCTTGTCGGTTCTTACTCTGCCACCAACACCATCAGATGCTTCAAGAAGTTTGAATGAAATACCTTTTTCTTGCAGTTTCTTAGCACAGCATAGACCGGCAAGCCCAGCCCCAACTATTATCACATCAACATCTTTACGCATACGTTTTAATCTTTCGCCATCATTTCAATACTGTTTCCAAAAGGATCTGCAATGTAGATCGAGCGTGTCCCATCTCTATGAGCCTTAAGCTTTCCATAATCCTCTGCTTTAGGTGTAACAAAAGCTATATGTGCTGGATGCTGTTCTGGAATTACCAGAGCAAGCTTGATGTTGGCAAACTCTAGAAAAGCCCAAGTATCGTCTTTGTATAAGACTTTACAACTAAACTTTTCTGTGTACCAGTCAACCGCTTTTTCAATATCTGGTACTGAAATGGCTATATGA
>JAEUQL010000690.1 GCA_016789295.1 Blastocatellia bacterium
AACATCCACCACTCTGTAGCAAAATAGATATAGAAGAGCGAGTAGGCTGTTCCCCAAATTATTCTTGGCCACCAAAGGTCTGCCATCTTGTCGAGGATTGGCCATTCAGGATAGCCACCTACAAACTCTTTTGGTGGCTCTTCTCTCCTCTTTAAGTACTTCTCATAAACACCTACCATGCTTAGTACCATTTTGGGTAGCGTTTTGGAAGTTACAGGTGAGTGTGGATCGGCTGGTGTATCACTGTATGCATGGTGCATACGGTGCATAATTGCATATGCTCTGGGATTGAGAAACGAGCTTCCCTGTGAAATATATGTGAGTATATAGAAAGTTCGTTCCCAAAACTTCGACATTTTGAACATGCCGTGAGCAGCATATCTATGAAGAAAGAATGTTTGAAAAAAGAGAGAAAAAAACCAATGTCCAACAAAAAAGAGAATTACTTTCATTACTTAAACTTCCAGACCTTATTACACTTTCAGATTATTGGGTCTTGAATAGACCATCTGTACTACATTGATATTTCGCATCTTGAACGCAGCTTCACAATAACTGAAGTAGTAGTTCCACATTCTGACAAATCTTTCATCAAAACCAAGCTCATAAACTTTCTGTATGTTGCGGTTCATATTGAATCGCCACGTAGCCAACGTCTTGGCATAGTGTAGCCCCATCTCTTCGAGACCGTGTAAAAACATGTCTCCTGTGCTGTTAATAGCACTGTTGATTGCTGCTACTGAAGGAAGCAGTGAACCAGGAAAGATATACTTCTGTATCCAGTCAACATTCTTTCTGAAACTGTCATATCGGCTGTCAGGACAGATAATCACTTGCAATCCCATTACACCATCTTTTTTGAGTACTTCGTGGCACTTTGCAAAGAATGTCTTGAGAAACTTATGTCCTACAGCTTCTAACATCTCTATTGAAACAATCTTGTCATACTGACCAGTAATGAGACGGTAATCTTTCAGTTGTATATCTACACGGTCAGCCACACCTTCTCTAACAAAACGTTCTTTGGCATAAGAGAACTGCTCTTCAGAAATAGTGACCGTTGTAATGCGACAACCATAGTTCTTTATTGCGTGTACAGCAAAACCTCCCCATCCACTCCCTATCTCAAGAATGTGATCACTTGGCTGTAACTTCAATTTCCTGCATAGCCTGTCATACTTCTCTGTTTGTGCTGCTTCTAACTCTCTGTCGGGTGAATCGAAGTAACCACTTGAATATGTCATGCTAGAGTCTAAAAATAGTTGAAAGAGCTTGTTGCTTATGTCGTAGTGTTTGTGAATATTCTCTTTCGAGCCTCTTATGGTGTTTGGTTTGAGCCAATGTCCTACTTTGTTGAGTAGTTGTAGAAAAGTGACATAAGAGAGTTCTCTTTCAGAACCAGACATTGATGGACTTTTATCTACGTTAGAGATAAACCAAGAGACAACTTTTGTCAGATCATCAGTGTCCCAATCGCCATCTACATAAGATTCGCCAAAACCTATATCACCATAAAATACACATTTTTTAAAGAAGATAGGATTATGTAGCTCTATTGTGGCATTTACGCCACCTTCACCCGAACCCAAAATCAACTCCTCTCCATTTCGAGGTTTGATCTTCAAACTCCCTGCTGTCATTGGAGAGAGTGCAGTCTTAAAGATTGATCTATATAACTTATACTCTTTTGTATTATCAAATGTCGTAGTGGTTTCTGTTTTATGTAGTTTTCTTTCCATGGTGAACCCCACGTTGTAGGTCTAAATGAGAATCTTTCTTATAGTATGGCAACTTGTTTAGATAGAGTTTCAAAGCATGCCAATGAATCAGAGCTATTACTTTCACCGTTACAGCCGGAAATTTGAGACTGTACCAGAAGAGTTTTGAATCGGCTAGCTCCTGACGCTTTCCTGTCAGAGTAGAAACTAGCATCTTAGCGTCCTTCTCATAACCATCAATCTTTATATTTAGCTTTTCAGAAGGAACTTTAAGTTTGAAATCAAAATGTGAATCCAGGCCAATAAAAGGAGAGACATAGAAGTATTTTGCCATCTCCATATTGAAAGAGTCTCCTTCAAGTGTCTTCTGGTTAAAAAAGTATGGCTTCATCTCACCAAAAGTATTACCTACCTCTGCAATTGCACATACAGGCTGGTCTTGGCGATCAAAACAGAAATAGAAAGAGACTGGATTAAAGACATATCCAAGCGTTCTCAAGTGGGTCATCAGCATTATTCTTCCACCTTCAAGATCTATACCTTGAGTACGTAGATAGGAGAGAATGCCCTCTTTGAGAGTTTTACAGGAAAATAAGAGATGATCGCTA
>JAEUQL010000691.1 GCA_016789295.1 Blastocatellia bacterium
CTGAACGAGATACAGCACGTTCTCAATTCACTCTTTTTTGGCAAGCAGCTTTTCACTCCATCGCTCATCGAGCAGGTACTTTTAGAGAAAGAGCAGATCACCAAAAAAGAAGGGCTTTTAGAGTTTATCTACCCACGTTTCAAGGTAGAAGATATTGGTGGATACAATATACTAAAAGATTGGTTAGGCAAGCGTGCCAAAGCATTCAGTCGAGATGCAGAAAAGGCAGGCGTTTCAGTTCCAAAAGGGCTGCTAATGATGGGAATTTCTGGTTGTGGTAAGAGTTTGGCGGTCAAAGTAGTTTCGGCTCTTTGGAACCTACCACTTTTTAGGCTAGATATGTCCAACATCTTTTCTGGAGCATTCGGGCCACCAGAACAGGCTTTTGCTCGTGCACTTTCGACAATAGAGGCAATAAGTCCAGCAGTTCTTTGGATAGACGAAATTGAATCGGGTATGATAGGGGTGAAAGAAGGCACAGCAGGTTCTGCATCACGCATCTTTGCTACATTTTTGACCTGGATGCAAGAGAAAGATTCGTTGGTGTTTGTAGCAGCAACAGCAAATAGAATAGACCTTCTACCAGCAGAGTTTATAAGAAAAGGGCGTTTTGACCAGGTTTTCTTCCTTGATCTTCCTGATGAAGAAGAGCGCAAGTCTATATTTGCCGTTCACCTCAAACGAAAGAATGTAGACTTAACAAAATTTGATCTAGTAGTTCTTGCTAAATCTACTGTAGACTGGAATGGTGCAGAGATAGAACAAGCTGTGCACAGTGCTGCAATTGAAGCCTACAACGAAAATCAACCGTTGTTACCGCAGCATTTGACAAGAATTGTAACAAGAACCATACCACTATCACGCACAATGACAGAACAGATTAAGTATATTAAGAGCTGGGCACACACTCGCGCTCTAAATGCCTCCAAGCCTCAATAAATTAAGAATAGTTCTTGTATGCCTCCAAATTGTGTAATAATTGAGATTTGGAGGCAAAAAAGCCCCAAAACGAGCTTCAAAAACAGTGCTCCCAAGTAGATAGAGGCGTGCAGTAGAAGCAGAGAGGATAGTCCAAAGCCTCTCTCCAATCTTTTAGGCAATCTGAAAGGGAGAACCATGCGCTATATTCGAAAACTTTTTCAGCCAACCTGTCTGCTCTTTGTTGCACTAACAATCGGTCTTGGTGCTTCTGCCAGCGTTGAAGGCCAGAAAGCTCTCCCGCAAGATTTGACGCCTCAAGAGAAAGCATTGATTGAGCGGGAAAAGAAAGAGAAAGATATAGCTGAGCTACTGATCAGATTCTCATCTGAAAGGCTTGTAAGTGCACGAGCAAGCCTAATGTCTGAAAATTATGAGCATGCCGCTTCACAAGTGAAAAGTTACAAAGTACTCAGCCAGTATACTTCGCAAGTAATAGGCAGTTCGATAAAGAAAGATTCTGATAGAAAAAAGATCTGTAAGCTGTTTGAACAGAGTTTGCGCCGAGATATAGAGATTTTGGAGATGCTGCGCTACCAGATCCCTCAAAAGTATGCTACTGATGTGGAAGATGCGTACCAGCAAACATCTAAATTGAGAGAGATGGCTCTTGAAGCCGTTTTTGGCAATGATTTTTTTAAAGAGTCTGAAAATTAAGAACAGTAGATACTTTCACCAAGTAATGAGGAGTGTTATGACTAATTCAAAGCGATATATGACGCTCATAATCTTTCTACTACTTACCGTATTTACCCTTGATCTTCCTGTTTCAGGTCAAAACAGTCTTCCTCCTCCACCACCTCCCCCACCAGAGAAGAAGAATGAAAAAACTGATAAAGAGGATGAAGGAACCATTAAGATAAGAGCAGATCTTGTACTTATAGACGTTACTGTACTAGACAAAAACAATAAATTCGTTAAAGGTCTTGATAGGAATAAGTTTCAAGTTTATGAAGACCAGATACTTCAAAATGTAGAGTTCTTTTCACAAGATCAAGTGCCCATCAGCTATGGAATAGTTCTAGATACATCTGGTTCAATGCGGCGGCGTCTTCCTACGGTTATTAAAGCTGCCAAAAGCTTAATTCAACTAAGTAAACCCGATGATGAAGTCTTTATTGTTGATATGAAAGATTCACAAAACATTGAACTTATAGAAGATCTTACTACCAATCTAGATGATGCAAATGATGCACTTGACAATATGGTAGCAGGTGGTGGCACATCTCTTCTAGACGGCATAGTTGTTTCGGGTGAGCATGCGAAGCAAGGAAAACATAGACGCAAAGCCCTTGTAGTCATTTCAGACGGTGATGAACGAGACAGTACTTACTCGGCTGAT
>JAEUQL010000692.1 GCA_016789295.1 Blastocatellia bacterium
TTATTCTTATACAAAAGGAGACGGCGTTTCCTCTCGGCCATAAATGGCCGAGTCTCCACGCCTTAAAAGATTGATGATAGTTGAAAAGATCCTTGTCCGGGGAACAAACTGGGTAGGAGACTCTATAGTCACAATTCCTGCTTTAAGAGAACTGAAAAGAATCTTTCCTGAAGCCAAACTTTCGCTACTTGTAAAGCCCTGGGTGAGCGGTATTTTCGAAGATGCAGACTTTATAGACGAACTGATTATCTATGAGCGCGACCGTAAAGGTCTGGTGGCAACAATACGAGAGCTTTATCAGAAGCAGTTTTCTCTTGCTGTACTCTTTCAGAATGCTTTTGAAGCTGCATTTCTTGCCTTTGGTGCTCGTGCAAAGCTTCGTATGGGATTTCCAACGCAACACCGTTCAATACTGTTGACGCATTCTCTTAAGCTTACGCAAGAGATCCTCAAACTACACCAGATCTACTACTATTTACACATAGTCTCTCAGGTTGAAGAAAAGCTTTTTGGCCAAAGTAGAGTAGATTTTGATAACCTTTCTTACAAACTACCTGTCAGTTTTAAGCGTCAAGAAGCAATCAGAGAGAGGCTCTTATCTTTTGGGATTGATCCAGCAAAACGGGCGGTTGCAATAAATCCTGGAGCAACAAACAGCAGAGCCAAGAGATGGCCAGCAGAAAGGTTTGGAGCACTTGCCGATAAGCTGATAGATGTAGGATTTGAGGTAGTCTTTATTGGTGCAGGAAATGAGCTTGATATTACCCAGGCTGCAGTAGCAACTATGCGTCAGAAGGCTAAAATTCTGACAGGCAAAACATCTCTTTCTGAATCGATAGCATTCTTGAGTATCTGTGACCTGCTAATATCAAACGATACAGGCCCAGCATATATTGCTTCGGCAATCGATAGACCAACACTGACTATTTTTGGTCCAACAAACGAGCAGATGATCCGACCTTTTGGCAAGAACGCTCAAATGATCCGCCACAAAGTCGATTGTGCCCCCTGTATGCTGCGCGAATGTCCTATTGATCATAGATGTATGACAGGAATTAGTGTTGATATGGTTATGTCTTATGCACTTTCAATGTTGAAAAGGTTGTAAGGATAAATAGTGTATGGAAAATGCTGCAATATTTATGGATAGAGATGGAACAGTGAGCGAAGAGGTAGGTTATGTAAACCACCTCTCTCGTTTCAAAGTCTTTCCATGGACTGCACGTGCTATAAAGCGTGTTAATGAAGCTCGCTTGAAAGCCTGTTTAATTACTAATCAAGCTGGTGTTGCTCGCGGATATTTCAAAGAAGAGCTTATTTTGCAAGTTCACGAAAAACTCGCTTTAGAGATAGCAAAAGAAGGAGCGGTACTTGATGGGATCTACTATTGTCCACACCATCCTACTGTTGGTGAACCACCATACAGGCAAGCCTGTAATTGCCGCAAGCCGAAACCTGGACTTTTGGAGCGTGCTGCTGTAGAGCACAAGATCGATCTGACGCGATCATTTATGATAGGAGACAGATACAGTGATATGGAAGTTATTCGACGAGTTGGTGGGTGTGCAGTAATGGTTTTGACTGGTTACGGACTAGGTGAATACGAATACCAAAGAGAAAGTTGGCCAACCCCACCCGATTTTATTGCCAAAGATTTGGAAGAAGCCATCAACTGGATAATAGAAAAACAGAGCTTCTCCTGAAAAGAAGCTCTGTCAAAAACTAGATCATTTACAGCCTATTGCACAGCCTGTTATTGTTCCAGCCGCAACAACAAGCCCACAACCTAAAATAGCTGCTGCAACACAAGCAGCAAAGCCAGGTACTGTTCCTATGAGACTTGCAGACTGTTAAGCAGATCAGGATATAGAAAATTTGGAAATCTTCTTGTCCCATTTTCTCTTTTCTGGGTTGAATTATTTAGGAGAGAATACTTTTATTTTTCATTCTATCTCTTTTTCAAGTCTGTTTCTGTCAACAGCAAGTTATACAGAGATTATTAATAACTGATGGAGCAGACAGAATCTTTCTCTAAACCGCTAGAAAGTGATTTTTAATTACTATTTTTGTGCAGGGCTTATCACAAAGCCCTGTACTTGAAATTCTTCACTCTCAACTGCTGTAAAACCGATTTAACTCCATCTACTTCCACTTCAGATTGATTAACTCTATCAGATTAGTAGCCAGACAAGCTTCTGATCAAGATCTTTAAGCTTTCTTGCTATTTTGTGCTGTTGTGGAAGATTTTGGCAAGATTGATAGAAAACTAAAAAGGCCATCCTGATGGATGGCCTTTTGAAACTATTTATGAGCCGTGA
>JAEUQL010000693.1 GCA_016789295.1 Blastocatellia bacterium
ATAAGATAACGCTTTCCAGCAGTTATTGGTAACCCTTCGTGCACGTGCGAAAGTCCTCCTGGATAAATGATGGCAGAACCCGGTTTTGGTTTCCCTGTATTGTAATTCCAACGTGGAAAACTAGTTCCACCACCTTCAAATTCTTCATTAAGATAGATGACCAGACCTACAGTTTCTAAGTCATAATGTACGCCCATTCCACGGATGACTTCCGGTTCATACTTGAGTAAATAAGGTGGATTGATTTTCTGAATCTTGAATACTGGCCATAACTTTTGCATTAGCGGCTCTAGGTGTCTTTCAACGATCTTTGCATAAACAGCTTCCATACCAGGGAAGTTATATAGCTGTAGTGTCTGATCGGGTAAGCAGAAATTTTTACAACCTTCGGCGTATGGATGTTCTAAAACATCTGTATAAACTCGCCAATTGTTGTAATGCTCTGCTTCATCGATCACAAGCTGGCAAAACTCAGGTGTGAAAAGCTTGAACTCATAGATCTGCTCTGCTGCTTCATAAACAATATCTTGAATATTCCCTCCTCGAAGCACTGGATCGATGAAGTCTTCATGATACTCGGCCAAATGATTGTGTGTAAGCTTATACTGTGTAGAAGACATAGCCAATATTCTCCACTAAAATTTATCTGAATTAAAAACACCCAAAAACATATCTTTTAGCAAACAGTTATTGCACGCATTGCGTACAAGATGCCCAAGATAGCACGCAGTTCTTCTGGTGATGAATCACCACAAAGTAATTCTGCAACTACTATCGGCTCTCCTTGATTGAGTCGCTCAATCAAATTAGTTATACCGAAGCGAGGTGGTACACTAGCTGTGTAACCATTAGAAGCGTACACTAGCTCTTCTTCATTCGGTTGCATCCACAAAATAGGGTATTTAGCATTGCCACAAATAATTGCTTCATCTGGCAATGTTATCTGTGATGATTGACGAGGCAGTTTCTCAAAACCAAATCCTGTCAACCGCTTGAGCCACTCAGCAGCTATCAATCCAGACAGTGCTGTACTACTACTAATGTCAAGCAATGTCTTCACAGTCTTTTCAATCTCTTTTGGAAGTGCTTGCTTTGTGTTGGAATTTGTGTCTAATCGATAAGAAGTTACATGATCGGTACTGCCAAGACGCGCCGAAACTAGGCTTGACATAATGTTTGTAACCAGATCGGACGCTTTACCTTCCATGTAGAGTGCTATATTCAAGCACAAGCAGAGTTCAGGGGCTTCACCAACATGCCAAGCTTCAGCAGGCCAATAGAGAATGTCGCCAGCTCGCCCATCCAAAGTAACTGCTCGGTCAAGATAGCTTTTGATGTTGGTAGCGTCCAGATAGCTAGCATAAACCTCTGCTCGGTTCATTGCTGAAGATCCTATGCTCAAATCATCTTTTGGCCAAACACGCATTCGTTTGTGGCCTTCAAGTACACAGTGCAAGTTTGAGCAGTTTTCCCGATGAATGCCTCCTGTGGTGAATTCATAACGCCCAAAAAAAATCTCTAACTCAACGTGGCCGGCTGGCATTCCTACTTCGTCAAATAGACCTTTCAAAAAGTCTCTAGCACGCTCCCAAAGAAGTGGACTGTGAACTTGAATATCACGAGCATATATAAAAAAACTCTTTGTCTGAAGCTCGCGTTCTAGGCGTGCACCATATTGAGCAACCGAACCATCTTCTGCCATCGGCAGATGACGATGAACATCTGCTTCAAGTTTGCGATGTTCGACAGCAAGCCGAAGAGTCTCTGAAGTTGGGCCTTCCTCTCCTGCACGGTAAGCGTCACACATGTTTATTAATGCTTGGAATGCTTCTGCTGCAGTAGCAAGTGGTTCTGTTTTAAGTACTACAGGATTTTTTCCCCAATACTGTTTCCCAAAGTTTTGCCACTGAGTAACTGAAAACTCTTCTATTATGCCCATCGAGTATCCTTCTTTTTATCCACTTTTTATCTACACCGTGTGTTAGTTAAACCCTTCTGGTGCTTCTTAGAAGGTTGATTAATTGACAAAAACCTCTCCTCTACAGAACCCAAAAGATGAAGCTTGCTACTGATTCTTGATTTTAGATATAGCGTGATCTTTCGTTTCTGAAGTGTTAGCGAAAATAGTACACCATCCCATGCCCTAAAGTCCAGAATTTCTATAACAACATATAAATAAGGAAATATTTGGAGTTATAGCTTTAGCTGTGAATCGAAGGCTTAATACTGGAAAGTAAAATCTCTTGATACCTGTTTCAGGTACCAAGAGATTTTGTTGTAACTTCCTATCATCTTCTAGATAGCCAGTCTTTGAGA
>JAEUQL010000694.1 GCA_016789295.1 Blastocatellia bacterium
GATCTTTTGTTTTAGCTTCAAGAAAACATTAACTTTTCTTTTGGTCACATTTGTTCTTCTATTAGTTCAAGCTTATAGTGTTTTTGCACAGGAAGGTAATAATGGAGAGGCTATAGGTATAGGGACCGATCCAGGGACTGGAAATAGCATAATAATCAACTCCATATCTCCAAAAGTAGCCCCTGCTGGAAGTCAAGTCAGAGTAATCATTAAAGGATCTGGTTTTGGGTTAAACCCAATAATAATCCTTGGTACAGACAAAATTAGTTTTACTTATGTTTCTAGAACAAATAATGAAGTGGTAGCTGACTTCACTATATCATCTTCTATAAGAGACGGCTTTTACAACGTTTCTGTATGCAACACAACAAATGGTTTGTTAAGCACACCTGTAGAATTTGCTGCACTTGTTCCTCATCATCTAAAGGTAATTTCGGACGAACATGGAGTAGTTAGAAGTTGTCAGAATGTTACTGTTAGAATACTCACTTTGAGAGTAGTTAGCTCCACAAATAATATTGTTGGCCAAGTCCCTGTTAAAGAAAGGTTTACTACAGTCACACAAAACACATGTGGTAATGGACAACCAATGCCTTCTGTCTGTGCAGTCACAGATAACAGTCTAGGAGATTTCACAGATTTTATAACTACAAATTGTCCTATAAATAGTGTTTCTGGAGAGTGTGGCTATGATATAAACTACAATTGGCAATGGTGTCCTACTGGAGCAACAGCAATTTCGATAGGACGCTTTAATGAAGTGGTAAGAAATACCAGAACTACAGTGAATGGTGTAACCACACCTGATCGCATTCCGACGAACACAAACATCTTTCCATAAGGATTTATATGATGAAAAAACTTTTCTTCGTTCTCTCTTTTTTGATCTATACACTTGCTGGTCAGTTAGCTTTTGCTCAATGTGAAGGCTGTCCAGTAAAAGTTGAAAAAACTACTACTGTAGAAGGTTACGTTCTTGATGAAAAAGGAGAGAAGCTCAGTGCAATGAAAGTGTACGCTTTTCCAACAGATAGACCAATCAACGGTAGGTTAACAGCAGTATACACAGACAAAGATGGAAAGTTTAAGTTTGATTTTTTAGCAGCAGGAAAATATACATTTCATGCAGTTGATAAATCTAGAGGCTACCCAGATACTATTTTTGCTCTATATAGTGATAATGGAAACTCAACTCCTGAAGTAGAAATTGTGCCAGAGCAGAAAATTGAAAACGTGACAATAGTTCTCGGTAAACCTTTAGAAGTTATGGAGTTTGAACTGTTAGATGAGTTGACTAATCTACCTGTTAGTAATGCAGTAATTACTATTTACAAGGCTGATGATCCATCAGTATGGATGTCTACTGGCCAACATGCAGATTCACCAGACGGAGTCTTCTCTCTGTTAGTACCAACTGAGTTTGCAATAAAGATTGACGCAGACGGTTATCAGAAGTGGTCTTATAGTCGAGAAAGTGGAGTTTCTAACAAAACTGTCTTAAAAGACCAAACAGAAAATTTTCAAAGTAGATCTAAAAGCTCCCATCGAGTTAAGGTATTTCTCCAAAAATAGAAGTTATTGGAATTTGTTGTTAATATTGAGGTTTTGACTTAAAGCTAACAGTTGTCTTTCCAATGATACATAAGATGGAAACTACCTCTTCTCTTTAAGATAGCGTGATGCTATGAGATGTGAGGCTTGTGGAGAAGAATTTAAGTGTGGAGCTACTATTACAAGATGTTGGTGTAGTGAAATAAAAGTTAGTAGTGATATTAGGCATGAGCTTCGCAAACGATACAAAAACTGCTTATGTCGTAGTTGTTTGGAAGCTTTTTCTAAAACTTCTCCACATGCTTTTTTATAACAAAGTATCCTATTGTAGCCTCAACTTCTAACAAACTTACATTTCTTTATTTCTTAAGAAAAGCCTGAGAGGTATCAGATCTGGTAGCTCCACATTTTTCTACTGCCTCAGCCTCTTTAGGGAACTGCTTGACAAAAATAAACTGCTACCTGCTAGACAAATACTAACTCTTAGTAATATAATCTGCCTTCTTGTTACTAAGACAATCCAAGTCTTGAGTTAAAAAGAGGCTTTGTTGATTTCAAAGAATTTATGACATCATACTTAAGTCAAGATTAAAAACTAATGCTCCTAAGTTCTTTATTTTTTACTTAGAACTTGCATTAATTTAGAAAAGAGTTACACATTAGTTATAGTTACATATAATGAAAAAAGCTTCATAAGTAACTGTTTAGCAATAAGCTTGCATCGCAATACAACTCCCTAAAATTAGAGGTATATATGATCT
>JAEUQL010000695.1 GCA_016789295.1 Blastocatellia bacterium
GTAGAAGTGGAGAAGTTGCTTGAGTTGACAGTAAAGATGAAAGGGTCGGATCTACATTTGGCTACAGGTTCTCCTCCAACGGTTCGTCGTTTGGGTACTCTACTGAAGCTTGAAGGAGAAGACCTCGATATTGAAAAGGTGAAGTTAATCTCCAGAGAGATATTAACAGGCGAGCAGTTAAATCGTTTTGAGCGGACAAATGATCTAGATTTCAGTTATGAACTTGTTGGTATAGGGCGTTTTCGTGGCAATATTCTCAGGCAGCATAGAGGTATAGATATAACTTTTCACGTTGTACCAGCCGAGGTACAGTCTCCAGAAGAGCTTGGACTTCCTTCAATAGTTCGTGAAGTTATAAAACATCATCAAGGTCTAGTGTTGGTCACAGGAGCAGCAGGACAAGGAAAATCGACAACTATTACTTCACTTGTTGATGTGCTAAATACAACGATGCCACTTCACATACTGACAGTGGAAGATCCAATAGAATTTGTTCATCCTATTAAGAAGGCTATTATCAATCAGCGTGAAGTTGGTCGCCATACACTCTCTTTTGCAAATGCTCTCAGGGCTGCTCTTAGAGAAGACCCGGATGTAATTGTGGTGGGTGAGATGCGCGATGCTGAAACTATAGCTTTGGCTATTACTGCAGCCGAAACAGGCCATTTAGTAATGGGAACAATGATGACTTCTAGCGCACCACAGACCATAGAACGTATACTAGAATCTTTTCCAACAAATCAGCAGAACCAGATCAGAACAATGCTTTCTGATTCATTGCGTGCGATTATCTCGCAACGTCTACTTGCAGCAGCAGATGAAAGTAAGATGGTACTAGCTGCAGAGATCTTGATAGGGACACCGGCAGTAGGTAACTTGATCAGGGATAAGAAGCCTTTTCAACTACCCAACATAATGCAGACAAACAGGCATCTTGGAATGAAGAGGATGGACGATGCTCTGCTTGAACTGGTTCAAATGGGTAAGATCACGCGCCAAAAAGGCTTGGCTTTTGCTCAGGATAGAAAGTCTTTTGAACTATCTCTCAAGGAGGTTTAACCAAGTAGACTCTGATGGCAAACATTCACGCCTATTTTATGGAAACTTTGCAACAAGGAGCTTCTGATCTACATATGGTGATTGGTAGACCTCCAATGCTGCGTGTACGTGGAGATCTGGTTCCCACATCATTTCCTGTTCTGACCCCAAAGATGAACAGGGAATTGATATACGAGATTCTTACCGAAGAGCAGAAGTTAATGGCAGAGAAGAACTGGGATCTCGACTTTGCATATGAACTTTCCGGCAAGGCTCGGTTTCGCGGTAACATATTTTTTCAGCACAGAGGCATAGGTGCAGTCTTTCGTTTGATTCCTTCTAACATAATCAGGCTTGAAAACCTTCATCTACCACCTATACTTAAAAAGATTGCAGATTCGAGGTCTGGACTTGTACTAGTTGCCGGGCCTACGGGAAGTGGTAAATCGACCACCCTTGCAGCCATGATCAACTATATTAATGAGACTCGTGAGGCACACATACTCTGCATTGAAGACCCCATAGAATTTGTTCATGAAAACAAAAAGTGTCTAATTACTCAGCGCGAAGTAGGGCATCACACGCAGACATTCCATTCTGCCCTTAAGGTTGCAGGTCGGCAAGATCCAGATATTATTCTGGTAGGTGAGATGCGCGATCTAGAGACTATCTCTCTTGCACTGACTTTGGCATCGTTTGGAATGTTGGTCTTTGGAACTCTGCACACCAACAGCTCTATAAAAACTGTAGACCGTATTATTGACGTCTATCCGCCAGACGAACAGGCTCTTATTAGGTCTATGCTTTCGGAAGTGTTGCGTGGAGTGATTGCGCAGCAACTACTTAAGACTGCAGATGGGAGGGGTCGGGTTCCTGCTGTAGAAGTATTGATAGGAAGTTCTGCTCTCTCAACCATAGTGCGTGAAGGAAAGACAGGTCTTATAGCTTCCTACATACAGTCTGGAATGTCGGAAGGGATGCAGTTAATGGATCTCTCTTTAACGAAGTTGGTACAAGAAAAGATGGTTACTATTGAAGCCGCGCTGGAAAAAGCGCACGACAAAAACTTTATAATTAATAAGATCAAAGAATAGTTTATAGGTGCACTTATCGACAGATCTAGTAAATGGGCTTTAACGAAGTAGCTAAAGAATTTGTTGGTTATCTATTTCATAGCAGAGAAAATGGCTGATTCTAACAAAACAGTAGAAAATACTTATGGAAGCAAATAGAGCAATAGAGAAGACCATAGCTGTTAGAGCACTTGATCAG
>JAEUQL010000696.1 GCA_016789295.1 Blastocatellia bacterium
ATACTCTTCAAAATCTGCTGCTGCTGTTGGTAGCAGCAGCAACGGTGCACCAAAATGGCCGTACACAGATATCGGCATGTGACGTCTGAGATTTGGGCTATACCACCAATGGACTTCCTTGTTCAAGGTCTTCTCCTTACAATAGAAAAATTTTTGTAACCAGATTTATGCAAAAGCTTATACGGCTAGAGTCCCTGTTGAGTCAAGTTTAATGTCGTCTACGCGCCAACCTCTACAGCTATACTGGCAGAAACAGGAAGCTCAATAATAAATGTAGTGCCTCTTGGCTGAGTGTCTTCTATTCTTATCCTGCCATTATGATCTATAACTATGTGACTAACTATTGCCAAACCTAAACCAGTACCGCGCCTCTTCGTTGAGAAGTATGGTTGAAAAAGCTTCTCTTTATCTTCTGGCATAATTCCGTGGCCTGTATCGCTAACTATCAATGTTGCTATTTCACGTTCGCTATCATATTCCGTCCTGACCTGTATAGCTCTTTCTCCCTGGCAAGGATCAACTGCTTCAATAGCATTATCTATAAGATTTACAAGTGCACGCTTTATCTGCTCTTTGTCGATATTCATTACTGGTAAGAGTTCAGAAAGTGTTGCACTAATCTCTATGTTGTCAAGCCGCTCGTTGTAGAGCTTTAACGTCTCACTAACCACTTCATTGAGTAAAGCTGGTGTAAGCTTTGCCTGTGGTAGACGGGCAAAGTTCGAGAATTCATCTACCATCCTTTGCAAAGTTCCTACCTCCTGCTTGATCATTGCTGTACACTCTTCTACCATCTGGTTGTATTTTGGATCAAGTATTGGAGCTATGCGACGAAAATTCTTTGATATCCTCTCAGCAGAAAGCTGGATAGGGGTAAGCGGGTTTTTGATCTCGTGTGCCATACGCCGTGCCACCTCACTCCAAACTGCACTGCGCTGTGCCTTTATAAGCTCGGAAATATCCTCGATCATCAGTACTGAACCAAAAAATTTTCCTTCGCGGTTTCTGAGCGAGGTTACTGTTACGGCTGTGTGCATAGTAACGACACCTGTTTCAAGCTCAAGCTCACCTGTCAAGTGTCCAAGCCTACGTACACGCCTTACCAGTTTGAATATATCACCCTGGTTTGTCTGAGCAAATAACTGCTCTACAGGTGTTCCAGAAGCTGGCGGATGTGCTAATCCTAGCATTGTCAATGCTGAACGGTTGATAGTTGTAACACGATGACTGCTGTCTAAAGAGATCACACCTGTAGATAAGCTTTCCAATATAGTTTCAATGTAGTCGCTTCTCTCTTCAAGTTTGCGGTTGGTAGCAAGCTGATGTTCTGCTGCAAGTTCTAAAGTCTGTCGGTTTTCGTCAAGCTGTGCAGCCATCTGGTTAAAAGAACTTACCAGTATTGCAAGCTCATCTTCTGCTGGACAAAGTACCCGTGTAGCAAAATTTCCATGAGTTACTGCCTGTGTAGCTTCTGCTAATGCCTGTATAGGAACTGTGATACCACGTGCTACATAAAGTGCAATCCACGTTGCAGCAAAGATCAGCAGTAGTGTCATAGCACCTAGTAAATATAGGTTCGTTACTTTTATCTTTCGTGCATGACGAGAAAGAGCATCTCTGTCACGAGCATTTCTGTCTATCTCTTCGAATTTGTCTGCAAGATTTTGTGGTAATAGACGCATCACATACAATCCACCTATGGATTTATCATTGTGTAAAATAGGAATAGCTACTACTAGATAGATAGTTTTTGTATCTTCACCACGTACTGAATATTTATAAGCTCGACCTGCTTTGACCTCAGAACGCGCCTCTTGCAAAAACCTTTCTTGTTTTAGCCCTGTGTCAGAGAGCCTCAAAACAACATTCCTCTCACTTGAAACTTCCAGATAGACCAACTGCTGGTTTATATACTCTCTTTTGAGTAGACGTAGACCATCTTCTGACAGTAGCTCTGGTGGTAGATTCTTCGTCCTGTCTTTCAAACCTGTTGCCCTCATCAGCGTTCTTGTAGTCTGTGACAGGTCGTTTATCTCACGTTCCATAAACAGAGTCTTGATGTAGTCAGCACTTTCAAAAAATTGTCTTGTAGGCGAACTGAACCAGAGTTCTAGACTGTTATTGAGTAATCCATAAGCAAAGAAGAAGAGTAATATAGCAGGAAGTAGTGATATACCTATCGAAAAAACTACCATCTTGGTCTTAAATTTTGAACCTAAACGTTGCTCAGTACGCTCTCTGCGCAGCTTTAAAAGGTTACGAATCAAAACAGCCAGAAGAATAAGCGAGATTATAAAGTTTATT
>JAEUQL010000697.1 GCA_016789295.1 Blastocatellia bacterium
AATACTAGCAAGTTGTTGGGGATTAATAGCCACCTTTCTTTCATATAAAGCATTAAGAGTCAATAAGTTAAAAGTACCAGCGCAATATAGCTCTCAGCAATGTGCCAAATGCGGCCACATTCACTCAAACAATAGAATATCTCAATCAGAGTTTGTTTGTATTGTTTGTAAATATACTGAGAATGCCGACCTAAACGCGGCCCGCATTATTGCTAAACGTGGTATTGAGAAAGTTTTAGAGTTTGCTAAATCTCAGAGCGTGAGTTCTGAGTCACCACCCGTTGGAACACGGGAGAGTGCGCGTAGAGGGAGAGTTAGACCTCACAATCCAACTGTTTCTGAGGCTGCCCGTAATCCTGCTACTTTAGCAGACATAAGCGCGAACTGCTAAGGCGAACTACAAAACCCTGTCGTGAGACAGTCTAGCCGACCCAGAAGCTCGACCGTTTATGGCCGAGAGGTTCACTATCTGTAAAACATAATAGAGAGGAAAATTGGCACATTGTCTAATAAAAACTGTGCTACATCCTTTTACTATAGAGTCTGGAGGCGTTTTCATCTGTATTTTATGATTCATAAAGGGTCAAAAAACAGTCAAGAGAAGAAAGAAAGAGAAAAGATCAAAGCGGTAATCGAGAAGTTGGCTCATACTACTTTGCAAGACTGTCCTGAAAGTAGCTACAACTTGGCAGTGGATACTTTCTACAAGACTGCTTCTATACTGCTTAAACAGCATTCAGCTCAACTACCGTTACCTGATGACGGAGTCTTAAACAGAGAATCCCTCTCTCTTGTAGACGAGATATGTAGCGGTATATCTTCTGAAGAGCCAATTCTGCAGGTTTTTCACCTTGGCAGACTCTATGAAATGCTCCTAAGTTTTGAGCCTGTGATTGAAAATGGCTCCTTCCAACTTTTAGACAGCCAGAAGAAGAGAAAAAGTTCTGGACGCTACTACACACCAAAACCGGTTATTGACCTGCTACTTAAAGAAGTTTTTGCTCTTACTCCTAATAAAAGCTTTGCTGAAATAGTCTCTATAAAACTTTTAGATCCAGCTATGGGATGTGGCTACTTTCTGATCTCGGCTATAGAGCACCTTTTGAAGGTATCTTTGCAGGCAGCAGAACGCGATGGTAGAGAAGACATCGATGTAGAAAGCTTAAAAGTTGCAATTGCCAGCAACTCTGTTTACGGAGTGGATGTAGACCCCTTGGCTGTTCAAGTCACCAAACGCCTGTTTCAGATCTATACAGGTAGCGACAGAGAGTTTGATAACCTACTTTGCACCAATTCGCTTCTCTGCACTGGTCACAAAACTGCAGAACCTAGTCTAGACATTCAAAGTTTTTGGAAAGAACTTTTTCCTGATGTCTTCTCTTCTGGTGGTTTCGATCTATTAGTTACTAACCCGCCCTATGTAGGACAGAAAGACAACCGACTACTGTTTGAACGTCTTCTTGCTTCACCTCTTAAAGACTATTGTGAAGGGAAGATGGATCTATGGTATCTGTTTGTCCCACTTTCGATTAACTTGCTAAAGAAAGATGGTGTTGGAGCACTTTTAGTTACTGACTACTGGACAGAAGCTGAAGGAGGAAGAAAACTGCGTAGAACCATCTCAAATAATATAAAACTCAAGAAGCTGATAAATTTTCAAGGTAGCGTCTTTCCAGATGCTCAAGGTATTCACAGCCAAATAGTCCTCTTCTCAAAGGGAAAATCAGAGGATGACGACCAACTGGAACTGCTTTTCTATCAAGGTAAAGCTTGTCAGCAAGATTATTCCTCCTTAAAAGAAGAACTCTTTGATAAACTGTCTGTGCCACTAAAACTACTCCCTAAAGACGGAAGCAGCTATAGACTACCCAAATCCGCAACTGAAGAGCCAACAGAGTTTGAATTTACTAGTAAAGAGCTTCTGCTTGGGTCTGTTTGTCAGATATATCAAGGAGTAGTGCCAGGGCCGGATGTTATAAGTAGGAAACTATGGCTAGATCTGCCCAAGCAACTTCAACTCTCTATGAAGATAGGTGACTCGGTCTTTGTAATACCTTCCGATGAGGTCTCTAGCCTTAACCTTACTTCCCAAGAGAAACAACTGCTGAAACCATTCTATAGAGCTAAAGATATTAAAAGATATCTTATGTCTGATAAAGCTCTCTCTTTTATCCTTTATCTATCTTCTGAGACGCTAAGCTCTTTGGACGGTTTAAGCAATATAGAGAGACATCTGGAGTAGTACAAAGTAGTTTTACAGCAGCGTCGAGAAACAGCACAGGGAAGTCGGGCATG
>JAEUQL010000698.1 GCA_016789295.1 Blastocatellia bacterium
TGGAGTTCCTGACGAGAAGTGGGGAGAGACACCTATTGCTGTTGTGGTTTTGAGGCATCCAGAAGTTGATAGTGATGAGCTGCGTGATTGGATAAATGCACGTGTACACACACGCTACCAACGTGTTCAAAAAGTGGTGATTATGGAGGAATTTCCACGTAACTCGGCAGGTAAGATACTAAAACGGGTAATGCGTGAACCTTACTGGAGTGATCGAGATACAAAAATCTGATAGAAATTTTGAAAAAGGGCGAGAAGGTATGGATAAATTTGCAGAGGTGAATAAGATACAACTACACTACATCGACTATCCTGGCAATGACCCTACTCTTGTTCTACTGCACGGTATAACTGCCAATGCACATATATTTGATGGCTTGATCGAAGCAGGTTTGAATTTGGAGTTTAGAGTACTAGCTGTTGATATGCGAGGTCGTGGACTTAGTGAAAAGCCACCAACCGGCTATGGAATGACGGAACATGCAGCAGATGTGATAGGACTACTTGACTCACTTGGTATCAAGCAGGCGATTATTTGTGGCCATTCTTTTGGTGGGCTAGTAACGCTGTTCTTGGCTTCACATTTTCCAGAACGTGTTAGTAAATTTGCTCTGTTGGACGCTTCGGGACCACTTGTAAATCCCTTAGCCCTTGAGCTTATCAAACCTTCGCTAGATCGATTGGGTAGAGTAGTTCCATCTTGGAAAGATTATTTAGAAAAGATGAAGCAGGCTCCAAGTTTTGATGGTTGGTGGGATTCGGCTATAGAGAGCTATTTTCATGCTGATGTAGAGATATTTGAAGATGGGTCGGTAAGGCCACGGTCTCGAATAGAGAATATTACAGAAGCAATCACCTATGCTGGAAAAGAGGATTGGGACAGATGTATTGCTAACATCAAACAGCCATCAATACTAATTCATGCTCCAGAGCCTTATGGCCCACCGGGTACTCCACCTATAGTACCACTCAACCAAGCTCTAGCAACAGCAGAAGCTTTAAGCGAATGCCGATATATAAAAGTACCTGGAAACCACATAACAATGCTCTATGGTGATGGAGCCAGAGAGACAGTTAGAAACATTGTTGATTTTGTCAAGTACGATAGTTGATAGTTGAAGCTAAACGACTGGCATAATCATATGCCAGTTGGTTAGCTGTCACGAAGGTTTACCCTTAAAAAGTTTTCGTAGAGTTGACACCTTGGCTTCATAGTTGAAGCTGAGTTTCCAGACATAATTCCTGCGCTACGAAGTCGATAAAAGGCTGCCTCGTCATTACAACGGCCTCCTTCAACAATGGTCAAAACAGAGGCTGCAATAGTTTTGTCTCTACGAATGATCTGCAAAATCCTTTGTAGATGGTCTGCAAAGATGCTGTTTGAACCAGTTTCTTCTAACTCATCAATGCTCATTTTTCTGTTTACCATCTCATATAGAGCACATCTAACAAGGTAGGGTTGACCACCAAGCAGGCTAAAGAGACGTTCTACTTCGGCGTGACTCTTGAGAGGGTATTTGTGCCTTCTGTTGAGTTCTGCTACTTCTTCAAGAGTGAAATCTTTCAGTAGTATTTGGGTTCCTACGTTGAAAGGTGACTGGTTTGGGTCTGCTATAAGGAGGTGGGCTTCTGTAGCATAGGCAATTGCAATTGTAAGCTTGTGCCAAGACCCTGATGGTTCAAGTGCTCGTGCATTGTGCCAAGAGCGCAGTAAGCCAAAGAATTCGCTGGCATAAGGGTAGGCAAGCAGCCTATCTACCTCATCCAGTCCCCAAACTATTGGCTGAGATAATTGGCCAAGAACCTCTTTCTGAATGTATCTCTGGAGGTTTATTGTTGGCCCACGTTGACTTTTCCAAACGTCATTAGGAAGGGTTGGGAGATCGAATTGGTCAGCATAAGTCTGTGCAAGTGCTAAAAAGAGGCTATCGGAAGAACGGAAATGTTCTTCACTGAGCATTTGAAAGTCTGTTAAGACTACTTTTGCTCCAAGACTTCTTGCTTGCTGTAGGCCACGTGCAAGCAGTGAGGTCTTTCCCATCTGTCTTGCCCCTTTAACTAGAACTATACTGTCTCGTCGGGTTATTGCTGCTTGGAAGTCTGCATCTGTTGGTCGCAGAAGATAGAAAGGTGATTCGAGCACGACAGCTCCACCAACAGGTTCTAGCATAAGTGTTGCACCAGAATCTGGCTGTGCAGAGTCTGTTTTAGCCGATAACTTTAGTGTTTTCTTCTGGCTGTTAAGTAGAAGGGTAGTTGAAAAACCTTTAATACACTCGTCTGCAAATTC
>JAEUQL010000699.1 GCA_016789295.1 Blastocatellia bacterium
CACTCTAATAATAAATGAAGCAGGTCAAAGTAGGTTTGAGTGGAGAAAAAAAAAGATCTTAGTTCAAGAAACCTAATAAGCTTCTTAAATAAGATCTTCTTTGAAACTAGATTATACTCACAGTTACTGGTTATCTAAGCCAGCCTGGAAGCGCACCATCTCTACGAGCTTCTTCTCTCAGCTCTTCATAGCGAATGACTGCTTCCTGACGCTGCAGTTGTAGGTCAGTGAGCCTTTCTTGCAATGAAAGTGAGCGTGATTGTGTTGGATTTGGTTGGTTGTTGATGATTACAGTGGAGTTATTGTAACCTCCAAGACCCCTTCCATTTCCAAGCCATATTGGCAATCCTCCAACGCTAATTCCTACTCCAGAATATAGAGGTGGGCTGTAGATAGTGGTTGAAGGACTCATTGCAGCATAGCGGCGATTGTCTTCCAGTTGTGCTGCAACAGAGTTTATCTGTTCATCTAGTACACGAAGTTGTGTTAGGAGAGTTTGTGCACGGGAACGCCAATAAGCTTCTTTAGTTTTTTCTTGTTCACGTCTCTTTGCTAGGATCTCAGACTCGCGGTCTTGTTGAAGCTTCTTCTCATCGATTTTTTCAAGTTCTTCTGCAGTAAAACTTTGAGGATCTTGTCGCGACATCTCTTCTCTGCGTGCTCGGTACTTCTCAAAATCGGCATTGGTAAGCTTTTTGTGGCTCTGTTTAGCTTCAGCAAGAGGATTGCTCTCTTTGTCTGCTAGTTTTGCTGGGTCTGTAGCATTTTTTAGAAAAGACCCAACTTCTTTGCTGTTAGCTCTTTCAGTCTCTTCAATATTTATTTTCTCTAGAGAGATAGAGAAGCGGCTTCCTTCAGAAAGGGAAAAGACTGCTATATCATTCACTATGCGGTACTGTTCGCGTACTTCTATGCGACGACCGTCTTTGAGCACCAGGGTGTAAGCATTCACTATGGCTGGTGATAGTAGCAGACACATAAACAGGAGAAGAATTCTTTTCATATCTGCCTCTTTTGCGTTTATTTCTGCGATTGTTACAGTCTAAAGACGTGGTTTTTATAAAGTAACTTTGCTGGCCATTATAGCACAAAAGTTTGAATGTGAAATCTTTTGTTGTAATTGCCCCTGTAACAAGTTCAGATATATGTTCTGGGTGATTAAGTTCGATAGCACTGCTATTTCAGCACTGACAAGCTCTACTAAAGCTCGAAATCACAAGTGTTCTTCTGTTCAAGAGTAGTTGCCTATCTAAAAATCTTGTGGTAGCTTTGCTCCAAAACTTCTTTGACTCCAAGCAGCAGGAAACTGCTGTATGGCTTTTTTAAGTCAAAAAGAATAATTAAAAAAATATATAAAAATATAGGGAGAGCGGCGATGGACAAAGCAGTACAGAACTTGCAAGACTCTTTTCTTAATCAAGCACGGCGCGAAAGAATGATAGTAACTATCTATCTTTTGAGTGGAGTAAAGCTGACTGGAAAGATCAAAGGCTTTGATAAATATTCAGTCATCTTGGACTCTGGTAACCAGGAGCAACTTATCTTCAAGCACGCAATTTCTACTGTAGCATTACCTCGTGGTGTTGCTTCCAAAGTACAGATGTCGGATGAAGAAGTTGCTGCTAGTGCGCCTGTCACCCCAGCAGCAGGTGCTACAAAGTAATTGATGTCGGGACTCTTTATCACGTTTGAAGGAATAGATGGTTCTGGCAAGACTACTCAACTGCAGAAACTTTCCAGTTGGCTGGCTGGAGCCTCGATCCCTCATCTAGTGACGAAAGAGCCTGGAGGAACGGTCATAGGCAGAGAGATTCGCCAAATATTGCTTAGCAGTTCTAGTTCTAATATTGTTCCCACTGCTGAGCTACTTCTGTATGCTGCCGACAGGGCACAACACGTTCAGCAAGTGCTACTACCAGAACTAAGAGCTGGAAAAGTAGTTCTTTCGGATAGGTACACAGATGCGACTGTAGCTTATCAGGGTTACGGTCGCTTACTTCCTTTGGAGACTATTAAAGAGCTGAACAGCATAGCTACAGGAGGTTTGGTTCCCAACTTGACACTTCTTTTTGACCTTGAGGTTGAAAAAGCGCAGTTGCGGCTCAAAAGAAGTAGAGAGATTGACCGACTTGAAAGCGAGTTCTACGATTTTCACGAACGTGTTCGCTATGGTTATCTTGAGCTAGCACGTAAAGACTCTAGGTTTGTTCTGATTGCAGCCAACTCTTCTCAAGAAGAGATATTTGAGCAGGTACTGTCAGCAGTAAAACCTTTTCTTTTTTGAG
>JAEUQL010000069.1 GCA_016789295.1 Blastocatellia bacterium
TACAACTGCTTGTTTAACAGATGGGTTGCCCTGAAGTATTGCTTCTATATGTTCTAACTCTACACGATAGCCTCTGATTTTGACTTGTCGATCTTGTCGCCCAACAATCTCAATTTCACCGCTTGGCAACAGTCGCGCCAGATCACCTGTCTTATAGAGAGTAGTATTTTGATAGTTTATGAAAGCTTCTCTGGTGGTATCTGATGAATTAATATAACCTCTAGACAAACAGTCCCCGGCAACATATATTTCACCGATCATTCCTTTGAATACAGTCTGCATAGATTTGTCTAGTAAATATATATCAGTATTGGCTACAGGTTGTTTTAATGGTAGGGTTTGTGTTGGGAAACTTTTGGTACTAACTTTATATGTCAATATTCCAACAGTTGTTTCTGTTGGTCCATAGTGGTTTACTATCTGACAACTCGGATGCTTTAATTGTAACTCTTCTACCCATTGGCGGTTGGCACTTTCCCCTCCAAATATCAAAGCTTTCTTTGGAAGAACTGCCTTTGTTGAGCTGATCAGTGCTTCAAAATGTGATGGTACTATTTTCAAATAGTCTATCTGCTCAGATTCGATGTAATTTGTAAAATTACTGCTATGAAACCGTGCTTCTTCTGATAAGATATGTAGGCATCCTCCGCTGCAAAGGGAAGGGAAGATTACAGTATTACCTAGATCAGCACTGAATGTAGAAGCAAGTGCAAAATTACTTTTTGGGTCAATTTCTATTTCTTCAATTATACTTTTGACATACCCTGATAATGAACCATGTTCAATAGCAACTCCTTTGGGTTTACCTGTTGAACCAGATGTGTAAATTACGTATGAAAGATCTTTAAGACCAACTTCTGTTTCTGGATTTTTATCACACAGATAGTGGCTGTAGTCTGAACAGAATGAGTCTATGGATAAGGTGGAAACATTTAACCCGTCTAGCAAATGTAATAAAGATTCTTCTGTTAAAACTATTGCTACTCCTGCATGAGAAAGCATGTAAGATAGCGTCTCTTTAGGATAGCTAGGATCTAGTGGCACATATGCAGCAGCAGCTTTGTGAATTGCTAAAATAGCAATGATAAAGTTTGTAGACCTTTTAGTAAATACAGCAACCAATGCCTCTCTTTTAACTCCAAACTGTTGTAAATAAAGAGCTAGACCATTTGCTCTTCTGTTTAGCTCTCTGTAGCTAAGGAGACCATTTTCGGCCTTGACTGCGATATCCTCTGGTCTTTTTGCTGCTTCTGCTTCAAAAAGACGGTGCACCAAGTCTTTTGACTCAAGTATCAAATTGTTGCCTACTAGAATAGGTCGAAATAGCCTATCCCCTTCTGCGTCAAGCGCAATAGCACTAACTTTTTGATCTTGATCTTTGACAACACCCTCTACAATGTTCTCAAAGTAGTTACATATACAGGCCACTGTCTCTTCACAAAAGAGATCACTGTTGTAGCTGAAGGCTCCAGTTATTGATTTACCAAAATCAGTAAGTGTTAGGCTAAGATCAAACTTACTATCAGATTGTGGTATATCAAAAGTTTCGATAATTTCATTAACCTTTTCTTGACTTAAATTAGTACGTGTTAGGTAATTGAAGCTAACATCAAAAATAGGAGAACGTGAACTGTCTCTTTCTATCTGTAGCCTTTCAACAATCAAAGCAAATGGCAGGTCAGCATGCTCTAAAGCTTCTAAAAAAGTCTCTTTTGTCTGCTGTAGAAAATCTTTGAAAGTTTGTCTATCAAGTAGCTTTGAACGAATGGGGATTGAATCTACGAAATAGCCAACTACTGCTGCAAACTCTGCACGACTACGCCCAGAGTTGAAAGAGCCTATCACTATATCATCTTGATTTGTGTAACAGTGTAATAGAATTAGAAATAGAGTTTTGAAAAAAATATAAGGCGTAACAGAATACTTTTTAGCCAACCCTTTTACTTTCTCTGATAATTCTTGTGAAAGTTGGAAAAAAATATTCTTTCCATTGTAAGTCTTGACCTTTGGACGCTGAAAATCTGTTGGAAGGTTCAGTACTGGAAGTGCAGCAAGTTTCTCTTTCCAGAATTGCCAAAGCTTCTCTCCTGCAGAACTTGTCAGTAGTTCTTGTTGCCAATAGACATAAGTCTGATAACTTGTATGATGATAGGGTTTTGTCAGCAGGTCTTTTTTAGCTTTTTCGTAAAGTGTTGGCAGTTGTTTTCGAATAATCTCCATCGACCAGCCATCAGAGACTATGTGGTGCATAGCAACAAGGAGTATCTGGTCTTTATCTAGTCGCTGGAAAAGCTTAAAACGCACAACTGGGCCGGTTTCAAGGTTAAATAGTGTGTGGTGACTAGTCTCCATTTCGTGAAGAAGGCGTTTTTCATCCCAAGAAGTAGCATCTACAACAGTCCAGTCTATGTACTCTGTTAATCTAGCAAAAGGCTTACCATTTTTAACTGAAAAAACTGCGCGTAACAAACAGTGCTCTTCAGTCAGCAGTTTACAAGCTTTAAGCAGAGTATTTGTCTCTACTGGACTGGTAAATAGAATAGGAAGTGAAAGATTATAAGCACTACTTTCTGGAGACATTTTCCAAAGAAACCATAGTGCTTGCTGTCCATAAGAGAGCGGAAATATGTCAAGTCCATCATCCTCTAAAATCTTGATTATCTCAGTCTTATACTGCTTTAACTGCTCTAAGACAGAGTTGTTAACTGCATGTTTTGGAGCACGATACTTCAAGCGTCCATCTTCAAGCCAAAATTTCCAATTTTCCAATACTAGATCTTCCAAAAAATCTATAAGACTCATAATTCACCTTCGACCCATTCGCTGTTTTCTGCAGAAGTTGGTCTTTCTGTAAAGAGATGCTGCAGTATAGATTGAGACAGTATAGTGATAGTCTGATTGTCTGTAAGTTTTGCAACTGATATGTCAAAAGAAAAGTCTATCTGTAGTTCATTGCGTAAGTGTAGAGCCATTAGTGAATCCAAGCCCATTTGATTCAAAGGTGTATCATAGTTTAGCTGCTGAGTGCGCGGACAACCAAGAATTGTAGCCAATATCTTACTCAGATATTTGCTTAGTCTAACCTTTCTCCTTTCTTCGTCTGTATCTTGAAGCTCTTGAACAATCTCTGAAACGCTACTAACTACGCTAATTCCTATCTTTTTACATACTATATTTTCTATCTTTGCTATAAGCTTAGAGTTGCTATCTAATAACTCTACTTGAGCCTTCACCATATCTTCATTTAATTTCTCAGTCTTACATACTACTGTTGCTTCGCTTGTAGACAAGTTATTGAGACTGAGTTTTCCAATACTTTCTATTTTATAGATGGCTTGATTCTGAAATAGCACTGCTCCAACTGTTTGAAAACAGGCGTCTAAAATTATTAACTCTGACAGATCACTGATATTTTCTATTTTAAGTCTTCCAAATAAACGGTGGCTTTCTAGGTTAAAGTCTTTGATGACTTGGAAGTCTGCTCCATACTCCAACCCAATGCGTTGACACAAGGTATAAAACTGCTCTCCTGTAAAATGTGCAACCACTTCACCATCAGGCTCTTTTTCATAACTAAAATCTTCTCTTGATTTCAATTTTGACTCGGCGTTTAGCTGCCAAATAGGTGTTTCAGTGTCAGAAAAACAACTAAAGATTTGGCATTCACATACATTGTTACTACTGTTAATTACAGTGTGAATAGTTATACCTTGGTTCTTATCGAGAACCAGTGGGTTGTGTAGAATGAAGCTCTCAATGGAGAAACTATTTGGTGAATAGAACTCTAATCCAGCTTTTTGCAGTATTGCTAAAAAGGCTGCTAGTGGAAGAATATTTTGGCCAGAAACGCGATAGTTAGTTAGATAAGGAGGTAATGAAATATGCGATTCAAAGCGATTTTCATTGTTATTACCAGGTAAAGTAAGTCGATGTCCGAGTAGACTTTTTGCCCTTTTTTCTGTTGGCTGTCTTAAGTCTTTTTGGTCGAGCCAGAAACGCTCACGCTGAAAGGGGTAAGTAGGTAGTTCCACTTTCAATCCTTGATTGTTACTGTGAAATCTTGACCAGTTGACTTCTGCTCCTCTTGTGTAAAGTATCGATAAACTTCTGAGCATCTGCTCGATTTCATCCACTGGAGGATGAAGACTAGCCAGCCAAAGATAGCTGTTTCGCTCTTCCTGTCCTATGTTTATAAGTACTGGTCTAGCTCCAATCTCTAAAAAACTATCTACTCCTAAGTTTATTAATGTTTCTAATCCATCTCCAAACCTAACTGTTTGTCTAAGTTGTTCTGTCCAGTAACGAGCTGAAGCTATTTCTTTACTTGCAATCTTTCCTGTTAAATTTGAGACTAACGGGATTTGTGGCTCTTTATATTCTATTTCGGATGCCAACTGATAAAACTCTTCCAAAATAGGCTCCATCAAAAATGAATGAAAAGCGTGAGAAACTTTAAGACGTTTGCAGGTTAAAGCTCTACTACTGAAAACCTTTTCTACTTCAAAAATATCTTTTTCTTGGCCAGAAACTACTATATTCTCTTTCCCATTTACAGCAGCAATAGAAAGTTTGAGTTTGTGTAGTTCCAAAATGTTTTTGACTTCACTTTCGGTTGCTTTAATAGCAAGCATTGATCCTCCTATGGGTAAAGATTGCATCAGCTTACCACGAAGTGCTACCAGTTTTAGTCCATCTTGCAAATCAAATACACCTGCCATAACAGCAGCTACATATTCACCAATACTATGCCCTAGTAAAATATCTGGTTCAACTGCCCAACTTTGCCACAAAGTCGCTAGAGCATATTCAATAGCAAAAAGTGCTGGCTGTGTATAGATTGTTTGGTTAAGTAATGTGGATTGATCTGAAAACAGAAGGTCTTGCAAAGATATTTCTAGTAGAGGTTTTAATATATCACTGCATTCATTGATCTTATGGCGAAATAGTGGTTCTGATTCAAAGAGAGTTTGTCCCATTCTTGGATACTGTGAGCCTTGACCACTGAAGAGAAAAGCTAGTCGCTTTGTTAGAGTGGCAGCTTTTCTCGGTTTTTCAAGCTCTTTTATGGCTTCTGTCTTGCTATTCACAACAAAGGCTGTTCGGTGTTGAAAATGTGCCCTTCCTACATTACTTGTGTAACATATATTTGCTATATTTATATCTTTACAATTTGCTAGAAAAGCTAAATAAGATGTAGTGATATCATTCAATGCACTTTCTGATTTGGCTGACAAAGTAAGAATATGGTTAGAACGCGAAAAAGAACTAGTTTGAGTAGGTGCTTGTTGTACAATGGCATGTGCATTTGTGCCACTTATTCCAAAAGAGCTTACGCCAGCAATTAACGATTTAGATGATTCCCATTCTCTAGTTTTATCGCACACCGTTACAGGAATCTTTTCCCATTCAATCTTTGGGTTGGGTTTATGAAAATGCAGGCTAGTGGCTATTTTTCTATGCTGCAGTTGTAGTACTACTTTTATTAAGCTTGCAATTCCAGCACTTGCTTCAAGGTGACCAATATTTGTTTTTACAGAACCGATCAATATAGGATTTACTCTGTTCTTAAAAACTTCTCCTAACGCATGAACTTCTATAGGATCTCCAAGAGAAGTACCTGTTCCGTGTGCTTCAATATAACTAATTTCACTTGGTAATACGGCTGCATCAACCAAAGCCTGACGGACAACAGCTTGCTGAGACAGACCATGGGGAACAGTGAAGCCACTTGTGTGGCCATCGTGGTTAATTGCCGAACCTCGAATAACTGCCATAATACGATCTCTTGAAGATAATGCATCAGTTAACCTTTTTAGTATAACAATTCCACAACCTTCTCCTCTAACATATCCATTTGCAGCTATATCAAAGGTTTTGCATCGACTATCTTTTGAAACAGCCCCAGCCATACTTAGATAAATACTTGTTTCTGGAGATATAATCAGGTTTACTCCTCCAACAATAGCTAGATCACTTTCTTGTAGCTTTAAGCTCTTAGTTGCAAGATGTAATGCAACTAACGAAGAGGAACAGGCAGTATCTACTGCCAAACAAGGTCCAGTAGCTCCTAATATGAAAGAGAGACGTCCTGCTGCTGTGCTATGAGAATTTCCTGTTCCTAAATAGCCATTAATTGCCAGTCTCTGTTGCATTGTAAGTCTCTGAGCATAATCATTATTACTAATTCCAACAAAGACTCCAGTATTGCTACCGTTCAAACTAAGAGGATCAATGGCAGCATTCTCCAAAGCTTCCCAGGCTACCTCAAGCAAGAGTCTTTGTTGAGGGTCCAATGTGACTGCTTCGCGTGGAGAGATCCCAAAAAAGGCAGCATCAAACAGATCTATCTGATCTAGAAAACCACCTTCAAGGATATGTGGGTAGTTATAAGGTGCTATATCATCAACTTTCCATCTATTTGTAGTAATTATTGCATCTTTTTGTTGTTGAAGCAGTTGCCAAAAATCGTTAGGATTATAAACTTTACCTGGAAAACGACACCCTATACCAATAACTGCTATCTGGTCGTGAGACGTATTTGAAGTTGTTTTGTTTGCTCTAGTTTTTGGAGTCTGATGACCTGCAAGCATCTTGGCTAGTTTGTCTACATTTGGATAATCAAAAGGTAAAGTTTGCGGTAATGAGCAGTCAAAGGCTTTCTCTAGCCTTTCCACAAGCTCGATAGCTTGAATAGAACTCATCCCCATCTGAAAAAATCCTTGCTGTGTATCAATGAGGTCTGTGTCATCAAGCTCTAAAACAGCAGCCAGTTCTTTTAGGATTTTTAGTTGTTCTTGATTTTTTGTTGAAGCTCTATGGCTAACACTTTTAACGGTTGATTTCTCGCAGTCCTTTATAAAATTTGTTAAATCAATGTTGTACCCACGCACAAAAAGTTGAGCAAATAGAATATATAATTGAGATATAGGGTCTTTACCTTCAATATTTGCTGCAATAGAAACGGCATCTTTTCCTCTCAGTATATCTTTGGTAAAGCCAGTCAAGTGTCCACCTGGTCCTACTTCAATGAATATTCTTATACCTTGATTGTAAAGCTTTTCTATAGTCTCTCTAAACCTAACAGGCTGACTCCACTGAGATATTAGAAGATCTTTGATCTTTTCTTCTTCTTCTGGGAATTTCTCAACGGTGATACAACTGAAAATAGGTATTTCCGTGTGAGCTATTTTGATCTTGCCATAAATATCTCTTAATGCAGCTACATCAAGAGGAAAGAAGGAAGTATGAACTGGAATTGTGAGGTCTGGAATACGAAAACATACAACCCCAGCATCCTTTAGCTGCTTCTCAACTATTTCTAATCTGTCTCTTTGCCCACAAAGAATAGTTTGTTGTGGACAGTTATCTAAAGCGATACTAATGGACGAGTCTGTGAGTAACTGTTCAACTTTTTTTCTAGAAGCTGCTGTCACTGCAAGCATAGCAACATCTGTAGCTTGAATAAGAGTTGTGCTATGCAACTTACTAATTGCTGTTATGATATTTTGTGCAAGATCAAAAATAGGTTGACAGTCTTTTACCATACCTGATGCTACTAACATAGCATTTTCACCATAGCTATGCCCAACCATTGCATCACAGATAAAAGGTCTAATATATGTATTTATCAGTTTGTAAACTGCAAGGTTCATTATCAGTACAGAGTCTATAATTTGAGAAAAAGAGTTTGAAGCAGTAACTGAGCTTTTGGCAGATGTTGGAAAGAGTATAGAGTTTTGAAAGAAGCGGTTTTTATCTGCTAAGCTATCAAGCCATTCTCGTATTTTGGGAAGAAGGTATAGCTCTTCCATAAGTGTATCGTGACGTGCACCAAAACCAGGGAAGAGCAGTGCTATTTTCTGTTTACTTTCTTGTCCGTAAAATATCTGATTTGCAAAATTGAAATGCTCTTTCTCGGACGATTCAAGTCGCTTTATAGCATTTTCGAGTTTCTTTGCTAGGTCTGTACTATCTTGAACTATCAGAGCTATTCGGTGAATTGAATTGAAGGCAGTTGCTAAGGTTTCCTCAAGTAGTGCTATATTGACAGGTAGTTTTTTAGATAAATCTTTAAGCTTTTCAACAAGTTCAGTACGGGATGGTGCTGAAAACAAAAGCAAATAACTGTTAAGTAATGGTTTCTTATTTAAAGGGTTCATAAAATCTTCCTAAAAATATAGCTATGAATTATGATAGATTTTTACCACACAGTTGCTACAATACTTCCATCTTCTTCATTTGTTACATTAAGGTGTAGTTCTATCGTGTGATTGCAACAAATATTTCTACTTTCATCTATAAAAATCTCTCTTAAATCTGCTAAATGATAACCTTTCTGTTTTAGCAAGTGGCAGATAGCTTCTTTGGCCACAAGTTTCTCTAAAAACCATATAAACCGAGAGCTTGGTTGTAGACTGAGCCACTTGTTAAGTTCTTGACTGTTGAGCAGAATATGGGCAATTGCTCGGTGTCATATTTCCCAACTTTCTGTAAGTAGATTCCAATCACTTGGGGAAATACGACAGGCTACACGGTTTTCGTCAGAGATGAGTACTTGTGAAAAACTTATATGTATATTGTTAAAAATAAGCTTAGCAATATTTGGTGGTAGTTCAATAAATCGTTGTTGTAAAAACTCAATAGATGCTATTACATGTCCATTTGATAAAAAGAAGGTAAAGCTTGCTTCTGTTTTTATTTCCGAGTAGTAATTTATATTACAACGGCAATAAACTTTACTGCCTTGTGAGAGTGTCGATTGATAGATAGTTACTCGTTTGGCTGCAAAAGGGAAGATACCAAAGTTTGCTTGCTTCTCTTTTGCTTCAAGTAGCCAAAAAGCAACGAGTTGACCTGCTGCATCTAAAATAGCTGGGTTGAGTTGTAAGCTTTCTGTTTCTAATCCTGGCAGCTTTGTAACTTTTAACTCTGCTTCAATAACGTCATTACTGACCGAAAGTATGCGTGAGATGGTTTGAAAGCTAGCTCCATGGAAAGCATATCGCTTATAAAAGTCTTCAACTGTCCAGAGTTTTGGTATGTAAGAAGTCAAATGAGGTGGCAGGGTTTGTGGTTGAGGTAGCTGTCTAAAAAATGCTACTGCTTCAAATGCTGGAGTAGCTATATTGCTAGAAGAATCAAATAAAGAGATATATACACCTGACTTTTGTTTCACAGCTTTAGTAGTAACTGTTAAGTTTCCACCATCAAGCGCAAGCCATCGATTTGCACGAACTTCAGATATTTCTACTGTGTGATAAGGTTCTATCTTGTATGCCGCTTCTGCCACAATCTCAAGGCTGGCAGTAAAAGGTATTACAGGCAGTGAAAATCCGTGCTTCTCTGTGTGTGAACGGCCTAAAGAATGGTCTATTAAAAATGGATCTTTTTGACGAGAAAAAAGACGCTGGGTAGTAAGTTGACCATAAGTATCCTCTAAATTTTCTCCTAAAAGGGGTAGTTTTTTAGTAATTTCAGTATCCCTTCTATTACTGACTTTAGATACTACATGTTGAAAAAGCTCTTCCATACGCCTTCTACTTGCTATTGCATCACTAATTAGCTCTGAATGTACAGTAGTTGCTATATCTAAAGACTTTGTTATAGATAAACTTGGATTATTGTATCTGTTAGGTATTTGTAAAAGTGAGTTAAATTGGTTTTGGTCAACAGTAATTCCATGTGCATGAAGTGATGCTGTCAGGTGTTGAAGCTGCAATAGATCCCCACGATGGATAGAAGAGGTAGAGACAGCCAAGTGCGGGCGGCTACGCAAGGTGTCTTCAACAAATCCTGTCAATTTACTATTTGGCCCTACCTCAATGAAGGTACGCACTCCATCTCTGTAAAGTGTTTCGATACTTTCTCTAAATCGGACTAGAGCTGTCCACTGCCCAGCCATCAGGTCACGTATAGTTATTATATTGGCAGGCATAGTAGCAACTGTTAAAGAAGAAAATATAGAGACATTAGGTGCTTTAAGAGGTAGCTCATTGTAATAACTTCTAAGCATTTTAGACCATTCAGTGAAGAAAGGTGTATGATAGGCGCGAGTAAATGGTAATACCCCACATGCTCCACCAATGGCAACTATTTCTTTGCTAGCCTGGTCAACAGCTATTTGCTCACCAGCTATAACTTGCTGGTGTGGGCAGTTGTCCATGGCTATAAAAAGTCTTTCCTGGTACTTTCCTACTACTTTTTTTAGACTATCAAGTTCTATAGCGGTTACAGCAAGCATCTTCTCATCAACTTGAGGTTTCCCAAAGTTGTATCCAGCGCGGCTAGCACGACGTAGCCAGTCGCAGATTTGAATCCGATTGGAGTCTAAGTCTGCACAAGCAGCTAAAACGGCAGTGTGTTCACCATTACTGTGGCCTAGCACAAAGTCCGGTTTTATTGTCATATGACAAAGTATTTGGTAAAGAGCAAGATTAGCCACTGTGCCAAGTTGTGCTCCACGCCCAATGTCAAAAAGGTCTTGTTCATACTGTTTCTGTTCTTGTCCAGTTGTAGATGGAGGATGGAAAATCATGTGTGAGGGAGGAGGTTCAGAAGTCTGTTTGTGGACTTGGTCGAGAGTGTCGAACCAAGTCTTTACTATGGGGATCTTTTCATAAAGCTGATGCAGCATTCCTGTGTGTTGTGAGCCTTGGCCTGGAAAGAGAAAAGCTATTTTGCCGGCTGTTTCGCCACAACCAAAAAATATTCCTTTGTCTCGTATAAATAGCCTATTACGCTTAAGTTCTGTTAGTCGCTTCTGTGCAAGTTGAAGCCGCTCGACTAATTCACTGCGCGGTGCCAGTATTGCTAACCTCTCTGTTTTTACAGGGGAAGTAAAATTCTTACTAGCTTCTGGGGTGTCTTTAAGTTGGTTTAATAAATAGCTAATAGTTGCTAGAAGACTGCTACGATCTTCACCGCTTAGCATAATCAATACATTTTCTTCTTTGATCGTAGCCATAGTCTATAAGCAGTAGTAATAATCAGCGGCTTCTTTCAGCTATTTTTGTTAACTCGCGCACGTGCAGAAGGAGAAAGGAGGCTTCAAAAACAGAGCTTAGTACTTGATCTGCTTTGTGTTCCCAAGGGCCTTTTCCAGCAATTATTTCAACTTCACCTTTGCTTCCATAAGTCATTTCATCAACAAAAAATTGTCTTCCTACTGCTGGATCGATTGGAGTAATGCCTTGAGCTTGAAGCAAGTATTGCACTCCTTCACTGGCCATTCCACTACTAGACCAAGGCCCCCAGTTGATTGCTAGAACGCGAGTTTTGGGCCATTGACTATCCATCTGCCAAGCCAAACGATTGACTGTCTCGTTGGCAGCAGCATAGTCATATTGTCCGTTGTTGCCGAAACGGCCTGAAATAGAGCTAAAAAGGAGAATCCACTTCAACTGTTCTGGGCGAAGTTTACGGCTCAAAATAGATGTACTATCGGCTTTTGTGTCAAAGACACGTTCAAAAGAGAGGAAGCTTTTCTTTTCTATACTGCTATCTTCTATTATTCCAGCCCCGTGCAGCACTGCATCCA
>JAEUQL010000006.1 GCA_016789295.1 Blastocatellia bacterium
TGAAGGATTAATAACCTTATCAAATCTGTTTGAGTCGAGTGGCTTGTAGAAAAAAGTTCTGTTCTTTCTAGCAGTTTGTACTGTGTAACTTTGACTACTGTAGAACTGATTGGTTTCAGCAGCTTGGTATGAGAGATAACTTTCTGAAGGAGCCAAATTGTCATACTTGATAGTGTAGACTTGCTTTAGAGAACTTACTTTTAAGCCCAACTTACTTATATAGTTTTCTTCTTTTTTATTTATTACCTTGACAGCTTCATCAAACAACATATCTCTTACTGCTGCAACATCGTTCAGAACATGGTCTACCTTTACTAGATCATATATGTCAGCCTTGGAAGCTACTACTGTTAACTTGTCCAACAGATCTTCATTTTTATATCTAATCAAAACATTTTTCTTTACTTCAAAACCTATCAGATTTTCTTTGAAAATACCGTGTTCATTTTCATAGCTATAGATCTTATTTTGAGTAACAAAATCGACATAGAAGTTATCTCTATTTATTCCCAAGCTGTGAAGTCCAGTAATGAAATTAGCAAGTTTTTTGTCGATTTTCTGATTTGCCTCCTCAATAGTCTTCCCTTCTTCATTGAGTGAAAAAGTAGCAAGATATTCATCGGCCTTTGCATTGAGCAGAATATTGGCTTCAATAAGAAATGACCTGTCATCCAAATAGAGGCGTCCATTAGCAAGCTCTATCTGATCTACTTTAGAAGTAGCATTACTATTTTGATAGCTTATATTTCCAGAAACTTGGCCATAAATGTTGGTGATACAGACAAAAAGGATCAGAACCAAAGTCGCCATGTAGCTCATTGCTTATATCCTCTATTTTATAATCTTGGTCTTATATCAGTTATTACTTGGCCAGTCGTAATTTCGTTTAAAGATTATTTCCGAAAAACAGAATCAGTTTTTCTAACTGAAACTTCTAGATTTCGAGTTGAAAAGCTTGCAGTGAGAAGATATCATTGACGATTGGCATTTTTACCCAATGCAACTTTCTTCAAGGAGCTTTCAACGTGGTTGAAGACAATCAAGGTCAATGGAACGGCAAGTGGACTGGAAAACAGTTTCTAGTCATCTTCTGTTTGATGATGGTTCTTTCTTTGAGCTTCTATTCTCTTGGCTTATATATTGGAAAGAACTCAACTGTCTCATCAACAACTATAAGCTCAGCTTCAACCAGCAATGAAGCCAAAAGGGTAGAAAAATCGGACAAAGGCTCGAAATCAGCGGCCAGTGCACAACAACAGCTCCCTCCTCCTGGAGATCGCTATTCTGTTCAGATAGCTACAGCACAAACTCAAGAAGAAGCTGAAGAGTTTCTGAAAAAACTTCAGAAGTCTGGCTTTGACAGTGCACACATAGTTGCTTCTGAATCAGGCTCAAACACTCAATTTTATGTCATTCGCGTAGGACCATATAAACTAGAAATAGCCCGCCAAGTTGCCGAAGAGCTTCAGAAAGAGCACGGTTTCAAAGATGCACAAATCCTGACCAAGGAAGTTGAATGAGTCGCCTAGTTAAGCTAGATTTCTGACAAGATCTAGCTTATGAGGTGCAGCCATAGTCGAAGACATTAAAAATTCATTAAAAAAAGCTTCTAAGAGAAAAGAGCTAGCCAAAAACCTTGGTCTGACAGTTCTCTCTTCATCTCTTTCTGTTGCCTCGTTCCCAAATTGGAGTTTCTGGTATCTTGCTTGGATAGCACTACTTCCACTGCTCTATGTAATCACTAAGCAGCCATCTGCAAAGAAGGCATTTCTATTTGGGCTGCTTTTTGGCGCATCTTTCTTTTATGGAACCTGCTATTGGATTACACATTCACCCATCCATTATGGAGGTTTCTCTCCCATGTCTGCATACACAATAGCTCTAATTCCAGCTTTCACACTGGGAGCTTTTCCAGGATTTTTTGCAGCTATTCAGACATTGCTTTTAAGGAAGTATGGTGATTGGAGCCTGCTTGCTGCTCCTCTGGTGTGGGCTGGCAGTGAGTTTTTGAGATTTCACCTAACCGGTATTGGATGGAACTGTTTTGGCTACTCACAAGCCTTTCAAACCGCAATTGTTTGGCCGTCAAAGTTTGGTGGAGTCTATCTGATAAGTGCTCTTTTGGTTTTGCTGCCTGCTGCTGTCTTGATTACTCTTAAAAAGCGCAATAGTCCACAAATAGCCACGGTTGTCGTTGCTTTACTCTTGTGTCTAACAGTCTATCTTGCAGGAAAGGAAAGCACAGTCTCTGCTGAAGCAACTCCAAGTAGCAATGCAATAAGTGCTGTTGCAGTACAGGCAGTAGCACCAGTTGGTGGAGAGTCCTTTCAGAAGCTACGCGAAAGCTTCAAACGCTACAAAGATATCACCCGTGAAAACGTTGCAAAGCTGAAAAGTCAGAAACCGGTTCTAGTTATCTGGCCAGAAACGCCTTTCAACTTTGACTATGAACTCGATACACTGCTGAGGCTCGATTTTGAAGCGTTTGTTAGAGAAAATAATATAAACTTGATGTTTAATGTAAGCACGGAGACCAATACTGGAAGTCGCAATAGCGTCATTTTGATAAATAATCAAGGTGAGAGGCTTGGCAAATATGACAAGATACACCTGATGCCGTTTGGCGAGTATGTTCCTATGCGCAAATATCTTCCTTTCGATATTCCAGTCCTTGCAGGAGATTTTCAACCAGGTACAGACTATAGTGTAATGAAACTTGAAAATCTGGTTCTTGGAGCCTCTATTTGTTGGGAAGCTGCTTTTCCAGATGTTACCAGACAGCAATCACTTGCAGGAGCAAATGTTCTTGTAAACGTTGCCGATGATGCTTGGTTTGGCAACACTCCAGAACCACGCCAGCACCTTGCACATATAGTGCTACGCACTGTAGAGACAGGGCTGCCAATGTACCGTGTGACAAACAGTGGTATTACAGCACGGATAAGACCTAACGGCCAAGTACTTGATGAAACAGCCCTTTTTCAGAATGCTTGGCGTATATGGCAGATAGAAGCATCCAGTGCAAAACCTACTTTCTATGTTCAGTATGGTGACATTTTCGCTATACTCAGCCTGCTTTTCACAACAGTTTTTTTAGTACTACCCAAATCTATTTTTGCTAAAAGGAGAAAAGATGCTCGACGAGCTTAAAGAGAGATATGAAGCACTCAAACCCCGCATAGGTGAACTGAGGAGGTTTCTTTGATGCACCAGCCAAGCGTAAACAGTTGGCAAAACTAGAAGAGCAGGCTGCTGCTCCAGACTTTTGGAATGACCAAGCACGCGCACAGAAAATACTTCAACAACGCAGACGCTTAGAAGCAAGTATAGAAAAATCTGAAAGATTCGACCGTATGCTTGGAGATATTGAAGTGCTCTTTGAATTTGCTCTGGATGATGAAACATCTATAGAAGAGCTTCTCAAAACTATCAATACACTTTCAAAAGAGGTCGAAGAAGCCGAAACGGAAATGCTCTTCACCGGTGCTCAAGATGCAGCTAATGCTATAGTTGATATTAATCCAGGAGCAGGTGGTACAGATGCTCAAGATTGGGCAGAGATGTTACTACGAATGTATCTGCGATGGGCAGAAAGAAATGGCTTCAAGACAGAACTTATAGATCAGCAGCCAGGAAAGGAAGCAGGCATCAAGTCTGCTACGTTTACTGTTACTGGTGATTATGCTTATGGTTATTTGAAATCAGAGATAGGTGTTCATAGACTTGTGCGTCAATCACCATTCAATGCTGGGCAGAGCCGTGAAACTAGCTTTGCTTCAGTCTCTGTAGTGCCTGAAATTGAAGACAACATAGAGATAGACATTCAAGAAAAAGATCTTCGTATAGACACTTACAGATCTTCTGGTGCAGGTGGGCAACATATCAATGTAACCGATTCGGCTGTGCGTATAACACACCTACCCACAGGCGTAGTGGTAAGTTGCCAAAATCAACGTTCACAGCACCAGAATAGAGATATGGCATTTAAGATCTTGCGTGCAAGACTCTACGAGCTTGAAATGAAGAAGCGCAAAGAAGAGATAGCCAAAATAGAAGCAGCAAAGATGGATATAAGTTTTGGCTCACAGATACGCAACTACGTACTGCATCCTTATCGTCTGGTAAAAGATACTCGTACAAAACTTGAGACTAGTGATGTAGATTCTGTGTTAGATGGTGATATCGATCTCTTCATCAAAGACTTTTTAATAAAGTCATCACGCCAGCAACTCTCTACCTCATCTCTAGAAGACTGAAAAACTGAGACACTAATAGACCTGTCTGCCTCAGATGGGTCTAAATCTTGCTTACTGTTATTGCAAACATTATGTCTCAAGACTGCTCAAACAATGAAGAGCTTTGGCTATTGGGATAGTTTGGGATAGTGAGGCTAAAAGCATTGGTTAAAAGAAATTGGGACTTCTTGCAAAAGCTTTTCGAGCGAGCTACAGACTATTTATTACCTTTATAACTATAAAACCAAAAACCTTTGCAAGAAGTGGCTACATTTTACTAATGCGTAATGTTGCGGCTAAAAGGGACACTTAAGCACAAACTTTTTCCGATCTTTTTCCACTCAACAGTTTTCTCTTCCAAACTAGTAGTGTTGGGTTGGAACCTACTTTGTAAACAAGCTCAAACTGCTCGTGAAATTCAAGACTGTTGATAGTTCTACTACAAACTATATCGTCTTTTCTACAAATTACTGTACTAACTACTTTAAGTAGTTCATTTTCAATATTTTCCAGCCTCTTGTCTTGTTCATAAACGAAGATAATATCACGAAAATTTAACCCTCCGTGCATCACAATTGGGGTAAGTTCTGCACCTTGCATCAAGACCTTCCCTGCTGGTCTGTGAGAGCGTAGATAGTTTTCAAGTTCTGCTCTAATAACAGATTCACGATGATTTCGGTTGTTTCTAAGAGGCTCTTGATAGACAGCTAACTGCTCAAAACCATCAGAAAGGAGCCACCCATATTGAGCAAGTAGCAGAAGAAAGAGGAGAGATTGAAGAGTTTTTCTACCATTTAAAAGTACTATTGGAACAATAGCAGCCGCTAAAATAAAATTTATTCCATAACGCACATTCAACAGCCCTAAAGCAACAAGAGGATAGATCTGTATATTACCAGTGTAGAGACTGTATACGGTGAAAAGAGGAGGAAGAAACAGAAAGGAGCCAACACAGTAAACTTTCCAGACTTTGTTTACCAGGTAGAGTTTATTAAAAGTTTCTTTGACTAGACCTATAAATGCACAAAAAGTGGTTACAACTACAGCAATGCCTGAGCAAGAAGATGCAGCTATTGCAGCCCAAATAGTTGATATAACTAACCTGCCACGAGTAAAATCTGCCCAAGAAAGTCGTTCTTTAGACCTTGCATAGATACCTTTTGCAGAGTAGAAACCGTTGTAAAACTCAAGCGGATTGTTATACGTAACCCAGTTGTGCCAAAACCAATATAATGGGCCACAGCTTGCTAGAAAAGACCAGAATAGTGCATCTTTAAGACGCTCTCTTACCTCTCCTTCCTTTGCAATCAGTACCAGAAAAGCTCCTGCTGGAAGCATCGTCCAAGCTTCATAGCGCGTGAGTGAAGCAAGTGTGCAAGTAACGGCAGATAGGATAAGGTATTTTCTGTTCTGGTAGATTACCCATCTGAGTAGCATTAGAACTGATGCGGCTACACTTGCTAGAAAAAGTAATTCGGTCATTGGCGTAGCTTGTAGATAGAGAATGCTTGGATTGAAGGCAAAAAGAGCTGCAGCAAATAGGCCACTGCGCCTGTCTTTCTCTGTTTGAGAAGAGTTTTTTGAAATCTCTTGTCCAACAGTTGCTGCTATTTCATAAACAAACAGCGTTGATAGTACATAACTAACTGCAGAAACAAAGCTGCCAGCAAGTCCACTACGCCACATGTGATCATTCCATATAAAGGGAAGCATCAAGATGTGTTGTAAAGGAAGCCATGGTGAACCAAGTTGTAGATACCTGATCCAAAAACTTGAGCTGTCTATATCAACAATCCTTCTTGCAATGTTGAGGTGAGCTACACCGTCACCATAAAGAGTAATGGAGTTGGTTTTGTAGAAATAGAGAAGCGTGATAATGCTAACCCCAGAAGATAGAACTATTAAGAGAAGATGGGTAGGTATAATTTTGATTAACTTCAAGCGATCAAGCAAGGTCTGTTTAAGACCTCGGCTCTCCCAATGACATATTATCTTGTAGAAAAGTCTTAGTCTTTTTGCGTCGTCTCATCAGTTCACGCAGTTTTCGCCGCTCTCTTACCTCTATTCTGTCTCTAACCTTGCCATAAAACTTGCGAAAATACCCATACATCGAATAGAGAGAAGAAAAGACTACAATCCAGAGCATCACTCTTCCAGCACCATAGCAGAGTGCTCTGAAGTTCTCACTTGTATAGTTATGGGCTAGTATCTCATCAAAAGCTTCACGGCTTGAAAAGTAGGAGTTTTCTATAACTGGAGGTGCACCGTTGTTGCTACCAAGGATCAGAAGGGTGATAGCTACTACTTGTGCAGCCATTTTCAGCTTTCCCATTTTTGAAGCTGCGATAGTAAACCCTTCTGTTGCAGCAATTGCACGAAGTCCAGAGACTGCAAATTCACGAGCGATAATTATGACCACTGCCCAAGCGGGTGCAAGATGAAACTCGACCAAAGAGATGAATGCAGCCGAAATGAGCAATTTGTCTGCAATTGGGTCTAAGAGTGTACCAAGTGTTGTGACCTGTCCTCGACGGCGTGCAAAAAAACCATCTAACCAGTCTGTCAACGAAGCGGCAAGAAAAAGTACTACACCAAAGATCTGTTGTGAAATACCAAACCAGTCCTCAGAGACTTTTGTTAGTAAAACTACAACAAGCAGAGGAACAAGAAAGATACGTAAAATAGTAAGCGTGTTCGGTAGATTCAAGCTATCTTGCCTGCTTACGGCTTAACAAACAGCCGACTTAAATCTAAAACTAAAAATTGTGTAATGGAAAAACTAAGCGAAGTCTAGCAGAAAAGGCTATCTTGTCCAAGTGGCTATTTGCATTGCCACTTCCACCGGGAAGCTTTAGTCACGAGCAGCTAGCCTTCAAAATCGATAGTTGCGCGGTTTTCATATCGCAAGCTATTCATAAAGAATCTGGAAAGCATCTATTTATTCTGGGAGTTATTCTGCAGAAGGTTGGTATTTACATAACTTTATCATTCTTCGGCAGAAAACCTTGGCCAAAGGTTTTATCTTCGCCAAGAATGAATGCGGCTCTTGAGTAGGAGCCATTGCTTTCAAGATCGACTCTTGCTATAACTATGCTGCAAGAGCAATCAATCTCTTGCAGGCGGATTCTGCGCCTGGAGGCTTGGCGTTAGCTGAGCTGTTGAAAGGCGAACCTTCTCAACTGAGAGTTGCCTGGATATTAGGCGTACTGTTTCAGCGTCGATCTAAGCAATCCCCTTTTTCAAAACGGGGAGGATGTCAAGGTAGACTGGCTCTGTTTGCGGGCGTAACTCAATGGTAGAGTGTCAGCTTCCCAAGCTGAAAGTTGCGGGTTCGATCCCCGTCGCCCGCTTTGACTATTTCAGTCAGACGCAGAAAAAACTCGCTTGCTACCTACATATTTCTTTTCACTATCATTATAGTCATATCATCGACTGGTGGGGTCTGACCTACAAACTGTGTTAAAGCTTCATCTATTTTATCTCTAATTTGAGAAGCCGTTCTGTTGTGATATTTCTTGACAACTTCTACAAGCCTGTTGTCGCCAAAATCTTGATCGGCTTCATTGACACTGTCGCTGATACCATCGCTATAGATCAAAAGTACATCCCCAGGCTGCAAGTGGACAGAACCTGAGTCATAGGTGATCTCATCAACTATTCCAACAGGAAGTCCTCCTGTCTCTAGACGTAGCACACTATTATCAGCACAGACCAATATTGGAGGATTATGGCCTGCATTTGAGTAAGAAAGTTTTCCAGTCTTTATATCTAACTCGGCGCAAAATAGTGTAAGAAACTTATTTTCTGGTGAGCTTGCAAATATGTAGTTATTTACTTCTGTAACAATCTCTGCTGCACCAAGGCCGGTCTGAGCTTGCGCACGAAGAGCCGCGTGAAGACTTGACATTAGTAATGCTGCACCCATACCTTTCCCTGCAACATCGCCAAGAGCAAGCAAAAGATTACCATTTCTTCGCTGTATGAAGTCATAGTAATCACCTCCTATCTCTCTACAAGGAAAGCTAATTCCTATCATGTCATAGCCGTTAATTGTTGGTGGAGAGACTGGGTGCAAACGTAGCTGAATCTCGCTTGCTACTTTCAACTCTTCTTCCATTCTTCGCTTCTCGATCCGTTCCTCTAGTAACCTGGCATTTTCTATTTTTATAGCAGCTACAGAAGCTATTGCAGTAAGCACTAGTAGGTCATCTTCGGTAAAGCGATTCGTAGCATACGGATTATCGACATAGATCATTCCTAGCACTTCATCTTCGACTGCCAGAGGTACAGCCATAATGGAACGTACATTGCTGATCATTATCGAGTGTCTATCCTGAAAGCGTGGATCGTGCATCGCATCAGACGTTAATATAGAAGTACCTTCTGTTATCACTTTTTCTGAAATCGAACGACTAATTTTTATCTCTTCTCCTGTCAATTCTTTTGTCAGGTTGCGAGCAACTTTACAGACCAGTTCACTGGGCTTGAGCTGTCCATGCTGCTTCTGCCTAGAATCCTTTTTATATGTCCAGTTGTTAGCTAAGAAAAGAAAGCCGCGCTCTACAGGAATAGCGTCAAAGACTAGATCCATCACTAGTCGTAGAGTGTCGTCCAAAGAAGAGTCAGAAAGAAGTGTAACTCCTACTTTACTTACTACTGCAAGCAAGTCTCGACGGCGCGAGACTTTTTCTGAGCTTACCGGTGCCGAAATAATCGTTTGCGCCATCACGTATCCAGAGGATTTAGCCTGAGAGTTACCTGCTACTTCTTCAATTACAGAAAAGATGTCGGAGTTGCGTTTGTTTGAGCTTATGGTCAACTCAGCTTCTGACTGAAGTTTTTCATCAAAGAGCATTATTTCGTTAGAAGAACTCGATATGGCATCTTCTATAAGGCTGATCTTTGTCTCTCCTATCTGAATCAAGTCACCGATGTTTAGAGTAATGGTTCCAGTAACTTTACTGCCATTACAAAAAGTTCCATTAGCACTTCCTAAATCTGTCAGATAGTGCATATTTGCATCACGGCGCACTTCTGCGTGAAGGCGTGAAGCAAATGGATCATTTATACAGATGTCGTTTCGAGAAGATCGGCCTATGGAAGTTTTGACTTTAACAAGTTTGACTTCTCGCCCTTCTCCATCGGGCAGTTTCAATAGTAACCTTGGCATATTTTCACCAGGTAAGTTTCGATATCTATTTCTTCAATTTTTTAGCAAGTCTTTTAACGTGTTGTTGAGCTTGACTACTGTACGTCCCAGACTGGCAACGGCTGTAAGCATCATATGCACCTTGTATATCACCAGACTTTTCTAAAGAAAGTCCTATCAAGTAATGAATACTCTGATTTTCAGGCTGTTGCTGCAGTGCTGCTCGGTACTCTCTTAAAGCACCCTGATAATCGCCCAAATTGTGCATCTTCTGTCCATTCTCTATTCTCTGTGTAGCAGTAACTCTTGGCTCAACTGTACGAACCGGCTCTGGTTTTGGTGGCTCAACCTTTGGAGTTTCTGGTACAGACTCTTCAACAGGCTGTGGTTTGACTGCAACCTGATTCTGCTGGGCTTTTGCTTCCAATTCTCGTTTCTTATCCAGGTTTTTCTGTGAACTAAGCTTTGCTAACTCCTGATTGGCACTATTTAAGATTTTGCGTAGTTCTGCATCCTCTTCTTTGCTCAGAGCTTTGTTAGCAATCTCAACTACTTTGTCATACTGCTTTAACTGCTCATAAGCTTTTGCAAGTGGTTTATATGCTTGCAGATAGTTCTGGTCTAGCTCTATAGCCTTCGCGTAATTTTCCGTTGCATCTTTGTAGCGAGTTGATTGAACAAGTATATCGCCTTTCAATTTGTAAGATTGAGGCATTGATGGATCGAGTTCAATAGCTTTTTCTATGCTTTCAAGAGCTTTATTAAGATTGCCAGAAGCCAAGTCGTTCAATGCTGCATCGCTCAACTCTTTGACTGTTGGTGGCTGAACTGGTTCTGTACTCTTTTCTTCTTCTATGGGTTTTTCGGGTTCTGTTGCCAAAGCAGGTCTGGCAGGTTGAAATATCCGATCTTTGAAAATATATCCCAAAACTAACCCAACACCAAGAACCAAAACAAAGAGCACTGAAAGAATGGTAGCCATCACAAAATAACGTTTCTGGCGTCTTCCCAAAAGACCAGTCTTCTGGCTCCTGAGAGTATCTGATGGGCTTTGTGAAGAGCTATGTTCAATAGGAACCGTTCTTTGAACAGCAGCAATTTCAGGTAGTGTAGTAGTGGTCAGTTTTGAAGGTGTTGGTTTTACACCTTCTTGACCCATTACCTTGGTAGTGGCTTCACTCCAGACCCCTGATGTTGCTGTAGGTGTTGCGCACTGTCGGCAGAAATTTGAATCTGGTTCTAAGAGAAGCCCACAATTTGCACATACTCTTTGCATTGGCTTACTTACCCCTTTTCTAAAATTGGCCGATAGCTACCATTTTAAGCTCTTTTTCACTACTAATGTGCGGGCGATCTTGTCGTGCCAACCTTGTTGTTTGCGATCCCAAAGTAACCAAAGGAATCCAAGTGCAAAAACTAGTAGCGATATTGGATAGCCAAACAGATGTCTTATAAGCACCTGTTTGAATGTTACACGCTTTTGGTCTGAACCAACAATCTGTATGCCTATCATCTTTTTCCCTAATGTCTGTCCAGTTAACCCAGCTATTAGGAAGAGATTTATAACATAAAAAACTAGAGAAAATAAGAAGCCACCAAGTTGAACAGTTCTTGCTAGCTGTTGTGGAAGACTACTAGCAATTACAGCCGACACAAGAATTATGAGCATTACTGCTAGAAGATCTAGCATAAACGCACCAACACGCAAGTTGAAGCCTGCTTGCTGAAACATGCCAACAATGGCGTGTGTAGCTGGAGCAAGAGGCTGACTCTGGTCTATCTGGTTGGCTCGTGCACTATTGTAGCTTCTGAGCAGAGCAGGCTCTGTTTTTGCAGTTGGTGGATGAGACAAATCTGGACTTTTACCACTTCTACTATCCATATCCAACAACTTAACTTTATCAGCCACACGTTCTGTTTTAGGTATAGAAATTTCATCTCTTCTATTGATCCGTTCACCTGCAGTAGTGTTGGCATAATTGACTGTAGGCGCGATGGCAATTGGAGTTCCGCACATGCGACAGAATTTGGATCGTGTCTGCAACTCTGTATTACAGTTTTGGCAGTAGTTTGCCATACTCAAAACCTATATGCCTATCCAACAACAAATTTCAGTACTGTCTCTCCAAGTTTCAATTCATCTCCATTTTGAAGCACACGAGGTTGTTTTGGAAAGAGTTTGAAACGTCCATTTACTACAGTTCCATTGACACTAGAGAGATCTTCAACCAGAAACTGTCCTCCTTCTCTATAGACACGTGCATGGCGACGGGAAACCTTGGTCTCTGGATCATAAGAAGAGAGATCAACTTCTGGAAAGATTCCAGTGTGTGGATCGACTCTACCTATTAAGTTTGTATCTTTGTCCAAAATAAAAGATGTAGCACTATCATTGCCACCTACAAGCACAAGTTTTGCTGTAACACCTCGAACAATATCGGGAGCAGATGGAAGTGGCTGCCGAGCACCACAGTGTGCACAAAACATATCATCGGTTGCTATTCTTTGACCACAATTGCCACAAAATACCTGCCCAAAAGGCATCGACACAGGGGAATCGATTCTTCTGTTGTTAACAGCTCCGCTATCGAGCAGCTTGAGGTGTTCTTCTAAAGCTCTCTTCATGTCAAGTGCAGAAGCAAACCTCTTTGAAGGACTATGCTCTACAGCTTTACAGATAATCTCATCCATACGAACCGAGATAGAAGAATTTATCTGTCTAGGTCTTGGGTACTTATTAAAGTCAAATATAAGAAGTGGGTTGTCTTGTGGATCTGCTCCTGTCAATAAATGGAACATTGTTGCTCCAAGGCTATATATATCTGAGCGAGACTCTACCTTTCCAGAGAAAAGTTCTGGAGGAGCATATCCCATAGTTCCTATTGCAGTAACACCTTTCTGTGTAGGAGCGACAAATCTAGCAATACCAAAATCTACAAGCATTACCCGGTTGGTCTTGTCATCAATCATCAAGTTTGCTGGCTTGAGGTCTCTATAGATTATTGGTGGGTTTTGCAAGTGTATGTAACTGAGAACATCGCATATCTGCGCTCCCCATTCTGCTACTGTTCGTTCGTCGAGGTAGCCTTTTGGAGCACTTTTGAGTCTACCGGCTAGATCTCCACCGCCTATAAACTTCATCACCAAGTAGTAGCGACCTTCAGCAATAAAGTAGTCATAGATGGTTGGAATTGATGGGTGTTCAAGGCTTGCAAGCAGTTGTGCTTCTCTTTCAAAGTCTTCAACAGCTTTTTTGCGCTGGCCTTCATCGGAAAACATCTCTATCATCTCTTTAACGGCACGCAAAACATCTGCAAGACGTTTGTCACGCGCCATGTAGACGTTACCCATTCCTCCACCACCAACACGTTTTACAATCTGATAGCGGTCATACAGCAATGAGCCTGGCTCAAGTTGAGCATTTGGATTTCGTGGTCTGTTCTTTGACATACTCTCCTCGGCAAGCCATCACTCTGCCCACTTTCAAACTCCCTCAGAAGGTACAAAATGTTGTAGTAGAGTCAAATGGAAAGAGTTCCATTAAACATACTTCTGTTAGTATCTTCTGAAACCTTTGGTCTTGTGAATTCTAGAATCTAGAAGAGAAGGGGCAACTAGCCTGTCAAGCAAGTTGCTACCCCAAGCTACTCTACGACAAATTTCAGAAATGTCTTCCCAACTATTATCTCATCACCATTGTTTAGCGGATGTCTGTTTCCTGGAAGTAATCTACGGCCACGATTTATGAAAGTCCCGTTTGTACTTCCAAGATCTTCTATTAAGTACTGACCATTCTGGTGAATGATCCTTGCGTGGCGGCGCGACACTTTGGCTTCTGGATCGTCTTGATCCAGATCTACATCTGGAAAGATACCTCCATCTGCATCCCAGCGACCTATGTTGGATTCGCTATCGGTCAGCGCAAACTCTTTTCCAACCGTGCCTCCTCTTTGAATCACCAACTTAGCCTTATGTTGCACCCTGCTGCCCTGTCCGCCAAGGTTGGCTTGTACTGGTTGTGCAGTAGGTGCAGATACAGGTTCAGACCTAGTTGGGGATGGCGGAATACTTTGAGCACTTTGTGGCATGTAGGAAGGTGGCGGTGGAGTAGCCACAGGCTTTGGCATGCCAGCCATTGCAGCAAATGGTGGAGCAGGTTGGTCTGGCGACATGTAATTCGGCTGTGCAGGATTTGTAGGCTGCGAATTTCCTGGCGGTACCGGAGGCGCAGAATGTCTTGCTAATGGAGATATGGGTGGTGCAGGGTTAATAATCTGTGGCCCACCTAGAGGTGATCCTGCTGAAGCCGAAAGCTTCATTCCGCATTCATCGCAGTACTCTGAACCATCCAGGTTATCTGTCCCACAATTGTTGCATCGAATCATCTTAATGCCTCCTGCAATCAGTTGCTACAGCGTTGAAAATTATAGAATAACTTTCTTTTTACTGAAACCTTAAGAGCTAAAAATTTAATGGTACTAATTCAACCTACCACCAACTAACAGTCGCAACTTTTCAAGCTTGTCATCTGCTTTGAGACCAAATTTTTAGGGGAACTGCCCGAAACAGATACAACATCTTCCCCACTACAGCAGGGATCTCCTATGAAACTCGTATGAAGCAGAGGTTTGCTGCTTGCTTAACGCCAAGTCAAGATTTGCAAAGCTTTTAATCGCTCACCCTCGCAGTAGAGTTTGGGGCTGTGAACCTCTTGGTCATAAAAGGCTAAGCTGGCAGGTCAGCTAGACTGTCTCAAGACAGGGCTTACACCTTAGCAGTTCGCACTCGTAAGAAAAGGGTTCAAGTTGCCTTCCCTATAATAATAATCTCCTGCTTTTTCAGCAACAGAATTAAAGACAATAGTAGCCACTTCTGCGCAGCATCAATCTATTTTAATAACAATTACTGAAACATTATCTTCCCCGCCGCTTGCGTTTGCTGCTACTACCAGTTCCTTGGAAACATACCATGGATCTTGACTCTTCTTCATAATAGCCTCAATCTCTTCATCCATAAGCATTCCGTTCAGCCCGTCGCTGCACAGAAGAACTAAATCACCACGTCGCAGAATTCTGGATTCTAGTTGAACGTCAAGGTCTTCACGGCTACCTATCGAGCGATATATTATGTTTCTGTTGGGGTGAGAGCGTGCTTCCTCACGAGTCAACTCACCACGACGAACCATTCTTTCAACTAGAGAATGGTCTTCTGTAATCTGCTCTAAACCAGACTGGCTCAGTATATAACAACGGCTATCACCAACGTGTGCAACAGTAAGAGTGTTTCCAACCAGTAGTACTGCTGTCAAAGTAGCACCTAGCCCTCTTGTAGTTGGGTGGTAGTGTGCATAGTCAAGAACTTCACTGTTTGCGTGCCTGACAGCATCCATTAAAAGCTGTGCAGGACGTATGTCTGTGCCAGTGTCGTTTGCTAGTAGAAGAGAGCCTGTCTGAGTTGGTTCAAAGACCTGACTTCCATGAGTTGATTTGAGAGAGGCAGAGATCAGTCTATCACTAATCCATTCTGCAACTGCTCTTACTGAAATTCTTGAAGCTACTTCACCTGCAGCCTCTCCACCCATCCCATCAGAAACGGCATAAAGGCCAATGTGTGTCCCTATAGATTCAAACGACTGTCTTAGATCAAGCACAAGCAGGCTATCTTCATTAAGCTCTCTATAACGACCCAGATCAGTAGCATAGCCAGCTTGTACAGAAGCTGGAGTTGATAGTCCAGTTAAAGCAAACTTCATCTCACTAACAGAGTTGTATCTGTCATTAACTTCTAAAGTGAGAGCACGCATTATAATCCTTTCAAGTGCTGGCGAGACAACAGCTTTTGGATATATTTCAGGATACCAATCATAGGCTGTTATTATTTGGTCATTAACGGCACTGATCACCTCTCCAGTCAATAGCCAGTAAAGGATAGCTCCTATCGAGTATACATCCGACCTTCTTTCCAAAACCGACTTCTCATTGAGAAAGTAGAGTTCTGGTGCTGAAAATCCATCTGTCAGGTAGATGGGAGTGGCAGGATTGTATCTTCTGGCAGGTCGAACACGATCAAAGTGTATCAACTTGAGCCTTCCCTGCCCATCTATTATCAAGCCACTTGGCTCAAGTCCATTGTGTACAAGTTTCTGCCTGTGAAAATTATCTGCTATTTGGCATAACTGTATTCCTATCTGTCTAACTTCACTTTCTGACAGTTTTTCTACTTCAGAGAGCTTCCTCCCTTCTATTCTATCTAGCAAAAGGTATGCAAGCTCATCTTCAACAAAACAGTCTATGGCATGTAAAATGCCTGGAGAATTGAAGCGAGAGAGCAGCTCATACTCAGTCCTAAAAGGGTTAGGCGAAGAATCTTTTAGATAAGCTGTAGCAAACTCTTTTTCAAAACCTGTACCTGCAAGTGGATCTAGCATATATTTTGAACAGACTGCAAGGGTGTAGCAGTTTGAAAGGTCTGCAGAGTCACGCACATCATAGTACTGAATGGCACCTATCTGAGCAACAAAGTCTTCGATCACATAACGACCACTTGCAAGCAGAGTAGCCTGCTCTACAGTATCTAAAATGTCTAGTTCTGTACTAGTAGAGACACTGGTGCCAAAAGTGAAATCTGCTCCATCCAGACTCAAATTACACCTTTGGCACTTTAGTATCCTGTCTTGATTGTTTTCAAAACCACACAGAGGACAGACTATCATCTACATAAACCAGCTCTACAGATTCGATACCACAATAATCTGCTAGGTTTTACTCTTAAAACATTTATGATGTAACAATTATAACTCTTAGGTTTTCTAAAGTCTCTCTAGCTTCCCTATCGCCTGATAACTCTACTGCTCGCTCGAACTCTGTAATAGCACCCTCTATATCTCCAACAGTAATGTAGGCGATGCCCATGCAGTAAGCCAAGTCTGCATTTTCCTTCATTTCGTCGTCTGCCTCTTCATACTTGCTCAAGAGAGATTTTAAGCTTTTCAATGTGTTTTCCGTTTTTCCTGCCTTTTCTTCACCACTTGACAGGCTTTTCAGGTTTCCAGGAATATCGGATCTTTCAAGCTCATTTCCTATTAAAAAAAGACCTTCATCAAACAGAGTAGATGTTATGTTTTGAAGAGTCCTCAAAGACATATCGTAAGTCTCTAATGCTTTTCTGTAATGGTGATAAGCTTTTGTCTTATTGCCTTGTTTGGTGAGTGCTATTGCAAGGTTTTCGTGAGCAAGTGGATAATGCCCTTCTGCTTCTTTACCTGCCCCTTCTCTGTATTTGAGAGCTACTTCATAGAACTCGACTGCTTTTGTAAGACTATTACGCTCCTCTCCACTTACTAAATAGACATTTCCAAGATTTAAGTAGGCTTCTGCAAAGTCGCTCTTCTGCTTTATTGCAGTATCGTAGCCCTTTATTGTCTGCTGTTTTGTAGCTATACCTTGATAACCATACCTTCTTGCTAGATTGTAGTGAGCAAGGGCATAATTGCCACCACGCTTCTCTATTGCAAGCTTAAAATATGTTATTGATTGCTCTGCTTCTCCCATAGCTTCATAGATCAAACCTATGTTGTTGTATGCTTCTGCATAGTCTTTACGTTGCGAAACTGCCAATTTGTAATTTTCTAAGGCTTTAGGAAGATTTTTTTGGTGCGCATATGCCATACCCAGGTTGAAATAGGCTTCCGAAAAGCTAGATTTTTTTACTGCAACAGCCTTCTCATAAAAAGATATAGCACGTTCTACTTTGCCTATCCGGTAGAAAGCAACCCCCAGATCAAGTAGGTCTTCTGGATCTTTTAAGGAAGTAGCCGCTACCTCCTCAAGCTTCTGCTCTCCTCTCTCTATGTCTCCATTGCTTATCAAACTAGCACCCCAACCTATCTTTGCAGAAGCCAAAGTAGGCTGCTTCAGAACTGCCTTTTCATAAAGTTGTGCAGCCTTATCATAGTTCTCTTTCTCAAAAAACTTCTCTGCATCAAGAACTAGCCGCTCTACTTCTGTCAATGCCGGCTTAGAAACCTTCCTTGAAAACTGTGCGGTGGCTTCACCTACTTGCTGAATACCTATTCTTTGATTCATCTCTGCAGATCCGTAGCGCAAAGTCTTTCTCGTAGTGGGAGGTACGTACCGGAGAGTGAACCCAGTTCGCGAAACATTTTCGCCTTTATTTTGTTGCGCTTCAACCAAAGATGCAGGTATTATACTCATCCAAGTCAGAGTAAGAAGAACTACAACTACTCGACAAAAGCTCTTTGACATAAGAAAACTTCCTCCGAAGATAAAGCCTCAATCTGTTTCAGATTCTATCAAACATAACCAACAGAAGGCTAAATTGATTTTGGCTTGAAAACAAGTGCTAAAGTTTCTTAATAATTCTTTATTTATATATTAAAGCTACAGCACGTTCTATTGACTACAAACTTTTAAGCTTGTAAGTGCATTGGCAAATAGATTTAACTGGATAAATTGACAGTACGGAAATTTAGCCATATACTAACCGACGTAAATTTTATTAATCTTAAAATTCGTGCTGTTTTGCTCGTTCTACCAAAGTTACACTGCTGTGGTGAAAAATTCTATGAAACCTTATTCAATAACTCTACTACAGCTTTTTAGTCTTCCAAAACTTTTTCAGAAAATGGTGATAAGATGAGTCAGGTACCAGTTATCGAGCCTGATGCTGGAACGATAATAGACGGTAAATATCGTGTTGAGTCTGTTTTGGGTGAGGGTGGAATGGGAAAAGTCTTCCGTGTCACCCATATTCAACTTGAAAAGACTTTTGCACTGAAGTTGATGCACTTTGATCCCCATGATAACGATCCAAACAAGCTTGTCCGCTTCAAACGCGAAGCAGAAACCCTTGCAAAGATCAATAGTCATCCCAACATAGTGATGGTTACGGACTTTGGCATCACGTCTACTACGAACCTTCCTTACATAGTCATGGAGTATGTAGAAGGGCAGACACTTCGTGCCCTGCTTAATCAAGCAGGGACGTTATCAGAAAGTCAGGCAATAAAGATAGCAAAGCAGGTAGCGGCGGGGCTTCATGAAGCACACTCCAGTGGCATCGTCCATAGAGACCTAAAGCCAGAAAATATTATTATCCAACAGTTTTCAGACGGTGAGATTGCAGCACGTGTTGTAGACTTTGGAATTGCCAAACTGATGAGAAAGCAAGACGAAGCTTCTGCAGAAGAGGCTGTGACAGGCAGCGATCTTGCTGGAACACTTCGCTACATCGCTCCTGAACAGTTCTTTGGACTTCCAATAGATGCAAGAACCGACATCTTTAACATCTGCTTGATCCTTTATGAGATGTTGACTGGCGTAGTTCCTCCAGTAATGATGGGCAAGTTCAAAACTGTTGCTGAAATGCGCCCAGGAGCAACTCCAAAACTGAGTGAGATAGTAGCAAGGGGTCTTAGCCAGTCCCCAGATCAACGTCCACCAACAGCAGCAGAACTGAGACGCGATCTTGAAGAGATCGCAAAAGATGCCGAAGCCGAAGACATAAGGCTACAAATAGAAGCCGATAACAAACTTGTTTCCAACATAGCCGGTATGGCTTCTATAGAATCGTCTAGAAGATCAAGTGGAGTGCTGATCTTTATCTCTTCTCTGGTCTTTCTGCTCGGTGTTGGGTTGGCAGCTTGGTACTTCTATCCCAAACCCGTAGATCCTACAAAAGACGTAATTCCTGAATCGGCATTACCACCTCTTGTTAGTGTAAAAGGAGAAAAGACCAAGATAGGTAGCAACACAGGCGATCCCCTCTCTAGGCCAGAACACGAGGTATCTATAGAACCGTTTGAAGTTTCAAGGTTTCTTATTACAAACCGACAGTATGCCGAATTCGTAAAGAGGACTAAACACCGTCCTCCTAGTTCTTGGAACGGAGCAGAACCGCCTGCAGACATTTTGGAAAAACCTGTAGTCAATGTTAGTTTGAGAGACGCCAAAGACTACTGCTTATGGCTTACTCAGGGAACTTCCAGAAACTACAGGCTACCCAAAGAAGAAGAATGGGAGTTTTTGGCTCGTAATGCTGCCAGATTCGGAGTAAATGAACTCGATGGCAGATATTATGAATGGACAGAAAGTGAACTTGCTCTATACCCTGGTTCTTCCGCAGATCGTCCCAGTTCTGAAGAAGGAAAACTGTTTGTAATTCGTGGTAGAGCTGAAGAAAAGACTAATAGCTATATTACCTTTAGGGTTTTCAATCTTGAAAAGGTAGATAATGAAGAGTTAGGTTTCCGGGTAATTGTAAAGTAGTAGCAAACTGATAAGGGATAAAGAAGCACTTCTTATGGATAACAAATCAGGTGCCAATGAATACTTTGATAGTTTGGTGGGAAAAGAGATAAACAATACCTACAAGATAAACAGAAAAATAGGTGTTGGGGGCATGGGCGCAGTCTTTGAGGCTACAAATACCAGAGACAATGGTCGCGTAGCTGTCAAAGTCATCTCTCCACACTTGGCTTCCAATAGCAGGTTTGTCAAAAGGTTTCAACGTGAAGCCAAAGTAGGTTGGGTTCTTTCACACCCAAACATTATCAAGGTACACGAATTTGGAGAAACAGAAGACAAACTTCTCTTTATGGCTATGGAGTTTGTTGAAGGTGAGACATTAAAAGCAGTCCTTGCTAAGTCGCCATCTATGCCTTTTGAAAGGTGTATGGAACTTCTTAGACCTTTGTGTGAAGCTTTAGAAGCTGCCCACAAAAGAAAGATCCTTCATCGAGACCTTAAGCCTGAAAATATCCTCATAACAAAGGATGCCAATGGAAGAGAGACTGTTAAACTTGCTGACTTTGGTCTTGTAAAATTGATGCAGCCAGATAGTGAAATAACAAAGGGTTCTAACCTAACGGAAGTTGGAGAGGTCTTTGGAACACCACACTACATGGCACCTGAACAAGTACTAGGACAACCAGTAACAGCATCAGCAGACATCTACAGTTTGGGCGTTATGGCTTATCAGATGATAACAGGTAAACTTCCTGTAGAGGGTTCTGAAGTACGCCAACTTCTGATCGCCAAAGTTAGCCATGACCCCGTTCCACCATCTCAAAAGGTTCCTTCTGTACCTAAAGGCTTTGACCCGATCTTTAAGAAAGTTCTAGCCAGACATTCTGATGAAAGATATCAGAAAGTTAGCGATTTCTTTCGAGATCTACAGCAGACCATCATCCGTCTGTCTGAAGCTGGAGAACTGAAGATTAGCGAAGAAGCTCTTGAGATAGTGAGCAAAGAGTACGTAGAACCTACTCCATCGTCTGGGTCTGTTTCAAAACCTTCTTTGACTGGAATCACATCTACCTCACTAGGTTCAGCAACATCACCTACACTAGCTTCGATAAATGAACAACCAGTAAATAATAAAACTGGTAATCACAATACCTTAATTTTGGCTGCTATATTTGGTGTGATAATAGTAGTTATTGTAGCTATCTACTTATTTGCATAAAAACCCCACAAGGAAAAGAGGAGTCTGACTCCTCTTTTCTTCCCAAAACATCTTTCCTATGGAGACCTTTCCAATGTGGCCTGATGGTATACAGATATTTATCGGTGTTGAACAGAGTCAAGGGGATGGTTACGAGCCTATAGGCTCTTTCATTACTGGAACGGCTGACTATTATGCTGCTCGTGAAAGAGCTAAAGAGAAAGCTTATGAGCTTTTGGATGAGTTTCCAGATGAAGGTGAGTGGTATGCTTTTGTCTCTGATGAGTTTGGTAATCGAGAGATTCTTTAAAAAAAGGAGAAAGGACATTGCCTTTCCCCTAGCTTATAAACGGACTACTTTGCTCTTATGACATACTCAAAATCTATAGGCTTGTGGTTGATGCCTTTGGCTGGAGGAGCAATCCAACTTGCCATCTTTCCAGGCTCATAGACAGGAACCATCAGAGAACTTACATACTGATAATCTTTCTCTGTTGGAAGCCATTGGGACTTGCTCTTATCAAACTGCTCTTTAGAGATCATCTCGCCTTTGGGATCGAAGTAATGCCCATCATAGATCCCTATGCTACGGTTGAATCTCTGTGAAGGCAGATATAACTGCTCGCTCAGACCATACTCTTTCAAAATACTGTTCCAACGCTCCAGAGCACGTTCACAATCTTCTACATAACCATCCCTGAGCACCATGTTCATTGCACGTCTTAGCGGAATCTCTTCCCGCTTCAGCAGCATCTCTTCACTTGGTACATCCAGTTGGTAAATGTCGTCCAAGGCTACGTGGTCTCGATACTTCTTGTCATCGGCCTCTCTAAACCGACCCTTCAAACCAGCTCCAAAGAAAGTTGCAGCATTTGAAGAGTCTTCACCACCAAACAGATCGAGTGAAGCCGAAAACCATTCGTTGATATATTTCTGGATGATGTCGAGTGGTATTGCACCAAATTCAGAAACATCACCATTCTTTGATTGGCGCATCAGCTCGGCTGTTCGCCTGACAACTCTGCCAATCCCTGTCTCACCAACAAAAAGATGGTGAGCCTCTTCTGTCAACATAAACTGTGTTGTACGAGCAAGTGGATCAAAACCACTTTCGGCTAGCGCAGCAAGCTGATACTTGCCATCACGATCAGTAAACATAGTGAAAGCAAAGAATGCTAGCCAATCATTTACAGGCTTGTTGAAAGCTTCAAGGATTCTTGGAGTGTCGGCATTACCACTGCGGCGTGTTAACAGATCTTCGGCCTCTTCGCGTCCATCACGCCCAAAAAATTGATGCAGCAGATAGACCATAGCCCAAAGATGGCGCCCTTCTTCCACATTTACTTGAAAGAGATTTCTCAAGTCATAGAGGCTTGGAGCCGTCTTTCCTAGTAGACGCTGCTGCTCAACCGAAGCTGGTTCCGTGTCAGCTTGTGTCACTATTATCCTTCTAAGCTCCTTGCGAAACTCTCCAGGAACTTCATTCCAGACAGGTTCGCCTATGTTGTCGCCAAAGTGTATGCGGCGATCTTGCGTAGGGGGCGTGAGAAAGATGCCCCAACGATAATCTGGCATCTTTACATAATCAAAATGTGCCCAACCACCAGCCTCTACACTGATAGCAGTGCGCAAATATATCTGATCCTGCTGGAACCCTTCTGGCCCCATCTCCATCCACCAGCTTAAAAAGTCTGGTTGCCACTGCTCCAGTGCTCGCTGTAGTCGCTTATTGTCAGAGAGATTTACATTGTTTGGAATGCTTTCAAACATCTTTATGTTCTCCTCCAGTCAAAATTAGGGCTTCCAGGTTTTCCATACATCACAAGCGCCCCCTTCTCACCTACTGCATTTGGACGTTGGAAAATCCAGTTTTGCCACGCCGAAAGACGACCAAATATCTTCGTTTCTAAAGTCTCTGGTCCTGCAAATCTTAAACTTGCTTCAAGTCCTGTGAGCGCATCGGGTGAAAGCTATGCTCGCTCTTCTGTCGCTACCCTTATGTCATCCTCCCAATCAAGCTCATCGACTGCAAGGGTGACTAGCCCAGCCTCTTCGGCCTGCTCTGCTGTAAACGGTTCGGTCTGCTTCAGTAGACTTGCGACCCTCTCTGCCTCCCCAAGCAGCTTTGTCTCAAGCCTTGTAAGTCCATTACCCATAGGAACTAGTCCTGCATTCATCTCAGTTATCGCAACTTCAACCGATGGAGAAGTTCCAG
>JAEUQL010000700.1 GCA_016789295.1 Blastocatellia bacterium
TCTATGACTTTGGTGGAGTAGGGGAGACACTTTTCATTGTCACTGAATATGTTGAAGGCAAGACTTTACGAAAACTGGTTCAAGAAAAGGGCATCTCTCTTGTTCAAGCTGTAGAGATAGCCGTACAGATAGCTGAAGGGTTGGTTGCTGCACACGAAGCAGGAATAATACACCGAGACTTAAAGCTAGAAAACTTCATTCTTAGACCTGACAACTATGTAAAAATTCTCGATTTTGGTCTTGCCAAGCCTGTTTTAGGGCTAGTTGGTAACGATAAAACCAACAACTTTTCAGACGGTTTTGCCACAGGAGCAGGGGTGATTTTGGGGACTCCAAACTATATGTCTCCTGAACAGGCCAAAGGGAAAGAGATAGATGCCCGTTCTGATATATTCTCTTTTGGTGCAGTACTTTATGAACTACTGGCTCACCACACCGCTTTTGAAGCCGACAATGATATACAGACGCTCTTTCAAGTAGCATTTCAAGAGCCAGAACCACTTCCATCAACCATTCCATTGCAACTTCGTAAAATTGTAGAGCTTGCACTGAAGAAATTTGTAGAAGCTCGCTATCAATCGATGCGTGAGTTGCTAAGTGATCTAAAAGAGGTGCAAGCAGAGTTGGTTGATGATAGGCCAGAAATGGAATTTAAGAACAGTGACACTAAAGGAATAAGTCCTAGTCCTACTTCAAGGAGGAGTTTTGGCATTGGAAGTGGTGCTGGTATGAGCGGCATCAGTAGCGGGAAGACAGGCAAGTTGAGATCTGGTACTACAGAGCGGCCTTCACTAACAGAACCAAATTATGACTACTTTGTTGGTCGAGACCGGGAAATGATGCTTCTGCAGAGTGAATTTATCCGGTTTCAATCTGGAAAAGGTCGTCCAGTGCTCATACTTGGCGATACAGGAACAGGAAAGACTTTAATAGTAGACAATTTCAAGCAATGGGCTACAAAGAAAGGGGCTGTTGCTGTCAGTTCGGCTTTCTACAATTATGGTGGAAGTATCCTACAGCCCTACCAGACGTTTTTAAACATCGTGCATCAAGCACTTGGGATCAAAGTTTCTCAAAATGTTGTTTCTGGCCTTGTAATGGAGTTGTGGCAACCAATTCTTAGCGAAGTAAAGGCGCGTTTTGGTATAGAACTTCCATACAATTTTTCAACAACGCAAGAAGGGCAAGAAGATAAGTGGAAGACTTTTGAGATTTTTCGTGAGATATTCTTTCAGCTTGCACTTCGCCAGCCACTTATTCTCATCTTTGATGACCTTCACGCTGCTGATGCTCTCAGTTTTGAACTTATAGGCTATCTGTTACGCAACCCTTCTACCTCTCCTGTGATGATGATATTTGCCGCCGATAGTCAAGAAGCTTCTCAGGCTGGCTCAGGGCTACGAGAATGGATGGTTGCTCAAAGTAAATACTTTTCATTTGAGACAATTCGTCTTAAACCCTTCAACTCTAAAGAGATACGCAAGATGCTAGACGCTATCTTTTCTAGAATAGAGATAGCCGATAGTGAAGTATCACATCTATGTGAAGCCACAGGAGGAAATCCTTACTATTTAACAGAAGTTGTTAGACTTCTTGTGGCCGATGGGAAGATAGAACAAGAAGAAGGTTGGTGGAAGTGCAAATCTCTTACAAACTTTGAACTTCCTGCATCGGTTGGAATGGCTGTTCAACAGCAACTAAAGGCTTGCCAGCAAGATCTATATGAACTTCTTTCACAAGCTGCAGTGCTTGGAGAGAGTTTTAGATTTGAGACTCTGGCAGAGATTTCTGGTAAGACAGATAAAGAGCTGGAAAAGCTTCTGTCTGATGCGGTCAAAGCAGGTCTTTTCAGAGAAGAGGCTGCAAATCAAGGCGATGACTATAGTTTTTCTAATACTCTGATCCGTCGAGTGCTTTATGATGAACTTTCTCGCCGTCAACGGCGCAAACTCCACCTTACATCTGCAACAGCTATCGAAGAAGTCTTCAAGGGTAAACTCAATCGCTTCTTAGGCCAACTTACCTATCATCTATCTGCTGCTGGTGAGTGGCGACAAGCTTATGACTATGGTGTTAGAGCGATTGACCAGTCTTGGGAGCGTAATGCTTGGAGTGAGTTAATAAGGCTGGCACAGATGGTGGAAGAGGCTGCAGAAGCTATAGGGCAAGAAGAGGGAGATGGGATTGAGCCTAGCGGAGTTATGCAGATAAAGCTGCGTGCGGCAACAGCATTTATGCGCCAAGGCAAGCTTATGCAGGCAAAAGAGAAGGCCGAAGAGGTTTT